>NZ_JBZXVN010000032.1:0-156162 GCF_058892305.1 Pelagimonas sp. | reverse complement strand
TGAAGACAGGGTTTCAAACCGCATGAAACGGGTCGTCACCAAGGAACCCATGTGACAGAAACAGATACCGTATTTGGATTTCGAGACATGACACACGCCCCCACCCCACAGTTTGATCTAAAATCGACCATCATGTTGCTCGTCTTGGCCACCGTCTGGGGCGGGTCCTTCTTCTTTGGTGCCATCGCACTACGTGAGGTTCCCCCGCTCACAATCACCTTGCATCGGGTTTTGTGGGCCGTGCCCGCTCTGACATTGATTGTGGTTTACAAAGGTCTCCCGATTCCGCGATCTCTGAGGACGTGGGCAAGCTTTTTGGTGATGGGGGCGCTCAATAACGCCATTCCATTTTCGTTGATCTTCTGGGGCCAAACCCAAATTGAAAGCGGATTGGCATCTATCTTGAACGCCACAACAGCCATGTTCGCCGCAGTTGTGGCGGGTCTGCTTTTATCCGATGAACCATTGACTACGAAGAAAATCATCGGGGCAACTTTGGGTCTCGCCGGGGTGGCGTTCATCATGGGGCCGAGCGCTTTAACGCACTTCAACCCAAGCAACCTAGCTCAGCTCGCCATCCTTGGCGCGACATTGTCCTACGCCTTTGCGGGAGTTTGGGGAAAGACCGCTCTGACCGGCCAGCCGCCTCTTATGAATGCACTTGGTATGCTGATTGGCAGCACGGTTTTGATGGTGCCAATAGTGTTGATCTTTGATGGTCGGCCTAGCGTCGACCTCTCTGCAACAACATGGGCTGCTCTGCTGGGCTTGGCGATCGTGTCCACGGCATTGGCCTACGTTCTCTACTTTGCCATCCTTACACGCGCCGGGGCCGCCAATTTGCTTTTGGTTACATTGCTCATCCCCGCCGTTGCAATTGGGCTTGGTGTTCTTTTTCTAGGAGAAGACATGGGCTTCGAAGCGTGGATTGGCTTTGCCATCATCGCACTTGGCTTTGCTGTTACGGATGGGCGCTTGTTTTCGGCCTTGTTTCGAACATCCAAGGGCAAGACCCACACCGGATAGTGGCCGGTCAGACATTTTAGGATCGGAGCCTATCTGTATCGATCGTACAAGAGAATTCGATACCGAATGGGTTCTTGGCAGTACCTACCCAAACGGCATGAGAAACGTCACAAGCCATTCCCAAAGAGCCCATTCTGGGCCCGTTTCCCTGCCCTAGCCAACAATTATGTTTGCATGCCCAACTTGGCATCAAGGAACGAAAAAAGCCGCCCAAATCGAGCGGCTTTTCTAATCTTTTCAACGCGGGTCAGCTTACGCTGGCAGCGCGCCTTTGGCTTGATCCACGATCGCAGCAAATGCTTCGGGCTCGTGAACGGCAAGATCAGCGAGAACCTTACGGTCAACTTCGATACCAGCCAGGTTCAAACCATTGATGAACTTGGAGTATGTCAGGGCCTCGTCATGGGCGCGGACTGCAGCGTTGATACGCTGGATCCACAGGGCGCGGAAGTTGCGCTTGCGGTTATGACGGTCGCGTGTTGCGTACTGATTGGCCTTATCAACGGCCTGAGCTGCAACCTTGAAGGTGTTCTTGCGACGACCGTAGTAACCTTTGGCCTGCTTGACGATCTTCTTGTGACGCGCGTGTGTGACGGTTCCGCCTTTTACTCGGGACATGTTCTAATCTCCTCTTAGCGGTCGTACGGCATGAACTGCTTGATGCTTTTCGCATCAGGAGCAGACAATGTCGTGGTACCGCGAGCGTCGCGGATGAATTTCTTGGTGCGTTTGATCATGCCGTGCTGTTTACCAGCTTGGCTTGCCATCACTTTACCGGTCGCAGTGACCTTAAAGCGCTTTTTGGCGCTCGACTTCGTCTTCATCTTGGGCATTTCGGTCTCCGTCTTTTTGCGCGACTCGGCATGCCACTTGAGCCGGACGCGCGGTTTAGACGGGCCGTATAGGGGCGGATCGCGTTATTGGCAAGCCTTGAATCGCTGCTCACACGGGAATCAAGGGCCTAATTGGTGAATTTACCAAGCACTTGGAAAAACACCTGTGGAATGTCCTGCATTTGGTATCCACCGGGTTTGTTTGTCAGAGCGAAAACCACCAACCCGCCAGCCGCAATCATGACAATGGCCGCCACCCGAGGGGTGCGGCCATCTGAAAACGCAGAGACAACTGCTGGCAGCGCTAAAACTGCCAGGATCAACCCTGCAACCAATGAAATATCTGGATCCATACCAGCAGACCCCCGTGATTAACCTGAGAACAGGTTATTCCGGATCGGTGCTATAAATCAAACGTTCATCGCAGGGGGCGACGCGCAAAATATTGGTTGTTCCGGGGATGTTGAATGGCACCCCTGCTGTCACAACGATCTGATCGCCCTCACCGGCGAAACCGGCCTTGCGTGTGGCGCGGGCGGCATTGACGACCGCCTGTTTGAAGCGCTCAAGGTCACCGGTCAAAACACAGTGGGTCCCCCAGCTTAGGGCCAGGCGACGGGCCGTGCCGCGCGACGACGTCATGGTGATAATCGGCACCCGTGGGCGTTCGCGCGATACTTTGGCGGCGGTAGTCCCTGATGAGGTAAAGCAGCAGATGGCTTTGATGTCGGTTGTCTCGGCGATCTCACGCGCGGCGGCAACGATCCCATCGGCCACCGAATGACGCTCCGCCTTGCGACTGGCTTCGATGATATCGCGATAGGTTGGGTCTGCTTCGACCTCTACCGCTACGGCATCCATGGTGCTTACGGCTTCGATTGGGTAATCACCCGCCGCCGATTCCGCCGACAGCATCACCGCATCCGAACCTTCGTAAATGGCGTTGGACACGTCCGACACTTCGGCGCGGGTTGGCATCGGCGATTCGATCATCGATTCGAGCATCTGCGTCGCCACGATCACGGGTTTGGCGGCAGCCCGGCATTTGCGTACCAAACGTTTCTGAATCGGTGGAACATTCTGAACCGGCAGTTCAACACCAAGATCACCACGGGCGACCATGATGCCGTCCGAAACCTCTAGAATCTCATCAAAGCTTTCGACGGCTTGAGGTTTTTCGATTTTGGAGAGGATCGCCGCGCGACCATCGGCCAATTCGCGGGCTTCCCAAACGTCGCGAGGACGCTGAACAAAGGACAGCGCCAGCCAATCGACGCCCAAGGCACAGACAAATTCCAAATCGGCACGGTCTTTTTCCGACAGAGCCGCCAAAGGCAGCACAACATCAGGAACATTCACACCCTTGCGGTCGGAAATAACACCGCCGGTGACAACCGTGCAATTGGCGTGATCATCACCACAATCCTCTACGCGCAAACGAATTTTACCGTCATTGACCAAGAGATGCGAACCAGGCTGAAGCGCTTGAAAAATCTCAGGGTGCGGAAGGGTTACGCGGGTTTTGTCACCGGGTGTCGGGTCAAGATCAAGGCGGAAGGTTTCGCCCCATTCCAAATCCTGTGGTCCATCCGCAAAGGTTCCAACACGAAGTTTTGGCCCCTGAAGGTCGGCCAGAATCGCGATCGGGCTATCAAGATCTTTTTCGACCTGACGGATGATCTTGTGCTTTTCTGAAATTTCTTCGTGGCTACCGTGGCTCATATTTAGGCGAAAGACATCGGCCCCCGCTTCGTGCAATGCGCGGATCATCTCGTATGTTGACGATGCCGGGCCCAATGTGGCCACGATTTTGATCTTGCGATTGCGCTTCATGTTTTTCCCCAGTTCCTCATGTGGCGGCATAATTTGCCTGCCGTAATTGCCGTGCGGTCAGCGTATTCATAAACCACTATTTGTTAGCGGTAACGGTTCATGGTGCTTATTGCCTATTTCCCTTCACCGCGCAACTGCCCTATGTCTTGGCAACAAGAGATGACGACACCATGACATATCACCCCTATCATATCGAAGGTGCCAGCCGCAAAAGCCGCTGGCTCATCACCTGTGACCATGCGCGCAATACCGTACCGCCGGATTTGGGTGGGACATTGGGCTTGCCCGATTCTGACATGGAACGCCACATTGCCTTTGACCCCGGAGCCGAAGGAGTCTCACTGGCGCTTGGCGAAGCCCTCGGCGCGCCAGTTTTGCTGGGGAACTTCTCTCGGCTCGTGATTGACCCCAACCGGGGCGAAGATGACCCGACGCTGCTGATGAAGCTATATGATGGGTCAGTCATTCCCGGAAACCGTCATGCAGATGACACAGAACGGGAACGCCGGTTAAACGCCTATTACCGGCCCTACCATGACGCCTATGCAAAACTTGCCGCTGCCCAAGAGGATACGGTGATTGTTGCTGTTCACTCCTTTACACGTCAATTGCGCGGCCGCCCGACTCGACCGTGGCATGTTGGCATCCTACACGCGTGGGACAACCGCTTGAGCGACCCGTTTATCGCCGCCCTTGAGGCGGAACCGGACCTGACCGTTGGTCGCAATGAACCCTATCCGGGGCATTTGCCCGGTGATGCGGTTGATCGGCATGCGTTGAAACACGGGCGCAACAATACACTGATCGAGTTGCGCAACGATTTGATCGAAACCGCCGAGCAACAACAGCATTGGGGCCAACGCCTTGCGCCATTGCTCGAAGATGCATTGCGACAGGTTCCAGAATAACGCTTTGCGTCAGGCCGGGCGCAAAAAGGTTTTCAATGAAAACTTTTGCAAATTCCGTGCACGGAATTTGGGCACAACACCACAAGGGAGAGACAGACATGGATGATCAAACAAGGATTGAGGTTGAAGCCGCTGCGTTCCGCCGCCTGCGCCAACATCTGATGGAAGACCGCAAAGACGTGCAAAACATCGACATGATGAACCTGACCGGATTTTGCCGCAACTGCCTGTCACGCTGGTACCAAGAAGCTGCCAATGAACGTGGCATCGACATGGACAAGGCCCAAGGCCGCGAGGCTTTCTACGGTATGCCTTATGATGACTGGAAGAACAGCCACCAATCCGCCGCCAGCCCGGAAAAGCAGGCGGCTTTTGAGGTCGCGTTCAAAGAAAACGTTACCGACAAAGAATGAAAGCGAGCGGGGGATAACCCCGCCCTGCCCGTTTATTGCTTGTCGCGCGCGGCCTTAAACGCCGGGCGTGCCCGTGTGCGTTTCAGATAGGCTGCGAAGTCCGCAGATGGTTCGGGGAACTTGGCGCTGATTGCCCAATTGGCCAGATGAGTTAGGATGATATCGGGGATTGTGAACGTCTCGCCCATCAAAAATGGCCCATCCACTTCCGCCATCAACTTGTCGACATTGCGCTGATACTCGGCCCGGCACGTGGGTTTGACCTCCGCAACACGCTCCCCTTCGGGTAAAACAAAACTATGCCGCGCCGCGGTCCAAAGCTGGGCCTCGATATCGTCCAATATGCGAAAGGTCATGGCATCCTGTTTGGCCCGCGCCACGCTTCCCGCCGGGGCAGTAAGTGCCCCATGTTTGTCGGCCAAATAAGTCAGGATCGCAGAACTATCGGGAATCACTTCGCCGCCAACCTTGAGGACCGGCACCTTGCCAAGCGGGCTCACTGCGCGAATTTCATCAGATTGCGGGGCCGCGTGCACAAGGTCATACTCCTGCCCCAGCTCCTCCATCATCCACATCACCCGAAAGGTTCGGCTTTTGGGGCTTCCATATAGTGTGTAGCTCATACGGCTCGCTCTCTTTTGTTGTGTTGATCACAACGTGGCAGTGCCGTTAGCGGCGCGCAAGATAGGCCAACCTCACAAATGCGCGTTCGACCAAAGCCCCCGCCGGGGCCTTTTGCCCCGCTGAGCGGAGGGTCAGGTCAGTTTCCATTAACACATCCAACGCATCTTCGAGCCGCTCAACCGACCAGCGTTGCGCCTGCCGCAACATCCGGTCCCGGCGCGGGCCAAAGATTGGCGGGCGCATCCGTGAAATACCCTGTGCGGGCCCGCCGGGGGCAGATGCCAAGGCGTATAATGTCCGAAAATGGCGCATCCCCATGATCAACAAGGTCACCGGATTGACACCCTGCGCGGTCAATCTTCGCATGACCGGATCAATCTCGGGTGTACGCCCTTCTGCCAAGACGTGAAAAATCTGGTCTATTTCAGCCTCGACTGACGCCGGTGCATTAAGGTCAACCTCTTGCGCGGTCAATGGCGTCGAATCACCTAGCTTGTACAAAGCGATCTTTTCCAGAACTTGCCGGAAATCGCCGGGCGTCAAACCACGGGCCAGCTCTTCCAAGGCCCCCATCGCGTCGCGGTCCAGCTCTTTCAAACCGGCACGGGCCAGTTCGGATTCGATCTCGGCCCGCCCCATTGGGTCGTTATAGAGCGCCGCCGAATAGGTGCGCCCGTCGCCCTCGAACACTTTGCGAAGCGCAGATTTCGCCGTTAGCTGCCCGGCAGTGACAATGATCTGCGCGTCCCCCGCCTGCCAATCTTCGAGCGCCGCTTTGAAGGTTTTGGACAAGCCATCCGTGGCCTCTTCGACCAAAACCACCCGTGGACCGGGGAAAAACCCTTGCGCCTTGACCGCATCCAACAACGCCGCCGCGTCTTTGCGCAAATCCGCCGCCGGTATCCGGGTGAGCCGCATTTCGGCCTCGCCCTCGGGGCCAACCAAGGCGGCCACAACCTCTTGGCGTTTCATCGCCACGCGCATGGTGTCTTCGCCGCTGATCAAAAGACCGGCGGAATCGGGATTTGGCTTTTTGAAGTACCCATTTGCGTCGCGCGGAGACAGCTTCATTCCGGAAGGTTACCCGCAGACAAGATCAGATCGTCGATCACTTGATCCGCCAAAATCACCATCAAACGTTCATAGGCGTCATTTTCGGATGCCATGGTCGCAACCGTTGATCCGGTGTTTGAATAACCGGTAAAGGCGCTGGTCGAACCGCTCAAAAGCTGGGTCTTTCCTTCGGATAGGACATAATTCGCATGTCCCGTCACCTTGAACCGTGTGGTGTTCCCGGTCGACGTCGCACCTTGGTCGAGCTCTTCGGTGCTGAGTTTCACCTTGAGCACATAGGGTGCATTGGCCGGACGCCCCATGCGTGTCTCGAAATGACGATTGAACTGGTAGCTGTTGCGCGTTTCAGGGGCCTGAAGGATGATCTTACCCTGTAGCCGATCACCGGTTCCTTGCGGCCCATAAACAGGTGTGAAACCACAGGCGGTCAAAGACAGGGAGGCCAAAGCCAGCCCCCCCAGACATTTCCCGAGAAATTTACGTCGCTCAGACAACCACATTCACAATCCGCCCCGGTACCACGATAAGCTTTTTAGGCTGCCCACCATCGAGCGCCTTAACAACAGCTTCGTGCGCAAGGGCGGCTTTTTCAACCTCTTCCTTGGGCATATCGCGCGGAACGTTCATTTCGCCACGGCGTTTGCCGTTGATCTGGATCGGAAGTGTAACACTATCCTCAACCAACATCTTTTCATCGGCAACGGGCCAAGGCGCGTTGGCAACAAGGCCCTCGCCGCCCAAAAGCGACCACAGCTCTTCGGCCAAATGCGGCGTCATCGGTGACATCAGCTGCACAAGCGTTTTCGCCGCAAAGGTTTTCACTTCGGAACCAGCACGCGATTTGTGCAAAACATTGGTGAAACCGTACAGTTTGGCAATCGAGGCGTTAAAGCCAAAGCTATCAACGCCCATGGTCACATCATGGATGGCCTTGTGGGTTTCCCGCAAAAGCGCGTCGTCTTCTTTGGTCGACGGCACATCGCCACCCGCGATTTCCGAACAGATGCGGAAAACCCGCGCCAAATGTTTGCTGGCCGCTTCGGCCCCCGATGCTGTCCATTCGACATCACGTTCGGGCGGAGAATCAGAGAGTACAAACCAACGCGCGGTATCGGCACCAAAGGCTTTGATGATCTCAACCGGATCGACCACGTTGTTTTTGGACTTCGACATCTTGGCCGAGGGGATGATTTTGACCTGCGTCCCATCCTTAAGGAAGCCACCACCGTCGCGCAGCTCAACATCCTCGGGGTAGTGATAGACCGGGCGGCCATCGTCACCGGTGGTCTGATAAATCGCGTGGGTCACCATGCCTTGGGTGAACAGCGCGTTGAACGGTTCGCGCGCCGTATCGGGCAAGTGGCCACAGATATTCATCGCGCGGGCAAAGAAGCGCGAATAGAGCAGGTGCAAAATCGCGTGCTCGATGCCGCCTATGTATTGATCGACGTTCATCCAATAGGCTGCGGCCTCTGGATCGGTTGGCGTTGTCGCATCCGGCGCGGTGAAGCGGGCGAAATACCACGAGCTATCGACAAAGGTGTCCATCGTGTCGGTTTCACGCTTGGCCGGTTTGCCGCAAGCCGGGCAGGCACAATCGCGCCATGTTGGGTGGCGATCAAGCGGGTTGCCCGGAATGTCAAAAGACACATCATCAGGCAGTTCGATCGGCAAGTTCTCTTTCTTTTCAGGAACTACGCCGCAATCATCACAATGCACAACCGGGATCGGGCAGCCCCAATACCGCTGACGCGACAGGCCCCAATCTCGCAGGCGGAACTTGGTCACACCTGTGCCCCAACCGTCCTTTTCGGCGGCATCAATGGCGGCGTCCACAGCTTGGTCGCCGGTTTGCTCGGTCTCTCCGGCGAACCCGCGCAGGAAAGTGACCTTATCGGTTTTGGCGGGCACATAGGCCTCGGAAATCTCTTCTTCGCCAAAGACCGGAATGATCGGCAGGTCATATTTTGTCGCGAATTCAAAGTCGCGCTGGTCATGGGCCGGGCAAGCGAAAATCGCGCCGGTGCCGTAATCCATCAGGATAAAGTTGGCGATCCAAACCGGCAATTCCCAGTTGGGATCAAGCGGGTGTTTGGCGCGAATACCGGTATCAACGCCAAGCTTGTCAGCCTTTTCAAGGGCTTCTGCGGTGGTGCCACCTTTGCGCATCTCGGCGATTTGCGCCGCGATCTCGGGGTTTTCTACCTCAAGCTGTTTTGCAATCGGGTGATCGGGCGAGATGCCAACAAATGACGCGCCCATCAATGTATCAGGACGGGTGGTGTAAACGGTGATCGGCTCTTCGCCGTCCACACGTTCAAAACCAAACTCCAAACCGCGCGATTTGCCGATCCAGTTTTCCTGCATCAGGCGCACCTTGGCGGGCCAGTTGTCGAGCGTGTCCAAGGCGTCCAACAACTCTTCGGAATAGTCGGAAATCTTAAAGAACCACTGGGTCAGCTCGCGGCGCTCGACCTCGGCCCCCGACCGCCAGCCCTTGCCGTCGATGACCTGCTCGTTGGCCAAAACGGTCATATCAACCGGGTCCCAGTTCACCACCGCGTTTTTGCGATAGACCAGACCTTTTTCAAGGAAATCAATGAACAACGCCTGTTGCTGACCATAATATTCCGGGTCACAGGTCGCGAACATACGCGACCAATCAAGACCAAAGCCAAGCGGCTTCATCTGACCAACCATGGTGTCGATGTTTTCGTAGGTCCAGGTTTTGGGATGCCCGCCAATCGCCATCGCGGCGTTTTCGGCCGGCATGCCAAAGGCGTCAAACCCCATTGGGTGCAAGACGTTATGACCGGTGGCCAGATTGTAACGCGCAATCACGTCGCCCATCGTGTAGTTGCGCACATGGCCAATATGAATGCGGCCCGACGGGTAGGGGAACATTTCCAGCACGTAATACTTGGGCTTGTCGCCTTCGCGGGTGGCGGTGAATGTACCGGCCTCATCCCAAGCGGATTGCCATTTTGGTTCTATGGATGCGGGATCATAAACGGACATGTGATTTCCTCATACGGGCTGGGGCAGGCCCAAAAGGGCAGATTTTGCCGCTGTGATAGGCGCATGGCGCGCAATGGTCCAGTCTTTGGCGTCTTTTTGGCAACCCAATTCAGACAATCTGGTGCAAACCATTGGCGCGGGCAGCCACACATGGCAAAACACCGAAAAAGAGCATTTGAGGCGATACGGATGAAAATTCTTCTGATCCACCAGAATTTCCCCGGCCAATATAAACACTTGGCCCCTGCCCTCGTGAAACAAGGGCATCAAGTTGTTGCGTTGACCTGTAAGGTGAAACAGCCCACCCAATGGCAGGGTGTTCAAATTGTCCCCTACGAGGTCAAAGGTGGCTCGACACCCAACATTCACCCGTGGCTGTCGGATTTTGAGACCAAGCTTTTGCGCGCGACGTCCTGCTATCGCGGGGCCATGTCCCTCAAGAATCAAGGGTTTGAGCCGGATGTTATTTGTGCCCACCACGGATGGGGCGAACCGATGTTCCTTAAAGATGTCTGGCCCAACGCGCGCCTTGGTCTTTATTGCGAGCTTTACCATCTGACCGGTGGGGATTTCCTGAACTACGATCCGGAATTTCCGTCCAAAAGCCCCGAAGCCGACAAGCTGCGGATTCGGATGAAGAACATGAACAACCGCCTTCATGAGGAAATCATGGATGCCGGCCTTAGCCCGACGCAGTTTCAGGCCGATACTTTCCCTGAGCGGTGGCGCGACCGGATAACCGTTGCCCATGACGGGGTTGATACCGATCTCGTCTGTCCCAATGCCGACGCTGCCTTAAAGGTGTCTGATGATTTGACCCTGACACGGGATGATGAGGTGATCACCTTTATCAACCGCAACCTCGAACCCTATCGCGGCTATCACATCTTTATGCGCGCTTTGCCCGAGATCCTGAAAAAGCGGCCCAATGCCCATGTTGTTTTGCTTGGCGGGGACGAGGTGTCTTATGGAGCCAAGGCCCCCAAAGGGCAGACTTGGAAACAGATTTTCATCGACGAGGTGCGCGGCCGCATTCCTACACCCCATTGGAACCGGGTGCATTTCATGGGGCGCGTTCCGTATGACACCTATTTGTCGATGATTCAGGTGAGCCGCGCCCATGTCTATCTAACCTATCCCTTTGTTCTGTCCTGGTCGCTGCTCGAATCCATGAGCGCAGGCTGTGCGATTCTAGCGAGCAACACCGCCCCGGTGCGCGAAGTCATGACCGAGGGCGAAAACGGATGGTTGACCGACTTCTTTGACAAGGATGCACTGGTTGAACGGCTCTGCGCGCTTTTGGATGACCCTGAAACGCGCGCCCGCATGGGGGACACCGCCCGTCAATTCATCCGCGAAAAATACGATTTGCGTAGCATCTGCTTGCCCCAGCACTTGGATTGGGTTGATCGCTTGTCCAAACTCGATCCGCGCCCCGTGCTCGATTAACCGTTGTAGCATCGCCAAAATAGAAAAACCTCGACCTGCGTAAGCACGTCGAGGTTTTGTTTAGTCAAACGGACAGATGCGTTGTTACAGACGGCTGTCTTGCGCCCGCAACTGCCGGGCCCGCGTCAAGATCGCATCTTCAATGGCGCGAACCGTTGCGGCACTTGCCGGTCCCGACTTGGTCATCAACGCCACGTTCAATGACCGCGCATCCAAAGCCGGATCATTTACATGGATCGTGGCGCGATAAGCGCGTCCGCCACCAGGCGGCGTTCCAAAGCCCGTAACAATGACACCTGTAAAGGGATCAACGGTCTGGATTGGCAAGAAGTCCAACGTATCAAGCGAAGCATTCCAAATATACTTGTTCACCGCGCCAATCTGGCCCTGATCCTTACGAGACCTAAAGATATCCCACACCGTGCCACGCGGCTTGGTTTTATCGGCATAAAGGATCTCATCCATAAGCTCATCTGCCGGAGGCGTGTCCACCGGGGCGCGGTTGGCAGACGATCCACAGCCTGATTGAACAAGCAAAGCCACTGCTAGACCGATACCTAAAAAGATTCGCGACATGCTCATCCGCCTTTTCTCCCACCAAGGATGTTTCCCTTTCAATACTAGGGGCGCGCCAAAGCGGCAAGTCGTCATTGTAACAAGCCGTTTTGACGGTGCCATCGGCAGGAAGTTGCGCAAGAGACAGTGAAAAACCGGGATGGGCGGAAAACCTTGTGACAATTGCGCATCACTGAATTGTCTGTTGGCCGTTCTCATTTTCAGACGGGTTGCAATGCAGGGGTCAGCAAGCGCATAGATCACGCATCAGGGCCGGACTTTCGGCCTGGTAGTGCCTTTAGAACACATGAGGGAAACAATGAAACATATCTTGCTTGCTACCACTGCACTGGTTGCAACCGCTGGCGTTGCGTCGGCAGAAATCGCGCTGTCTGGCTCCGCTGAAATGGGTGTCATCGGTGGCTCCGAGATCGAAACTCAGTTCCACACAGACATCGACGTCACATTCACCATGACCGGCGAAGCCGACAATGGCCTGACATTCGGTGCATCTGTTGACCTGGACGAGTCCAACGACGGCGACGCATTCGGCAACACCACTCAAGGCGGCGAAACAATCTTCGTTGCATACGGTCCAGTTAAACTGACCATGGGTGACGTAGACGGTGGTTTTGACGCAGCAATGTCAGAAGCCATCATCGGCTCCGCGATCGCAGACGATCACGAGCAGGGCGCGTCCATCATCGCTGACGAAGGTCTCGCATCCGAGCGTGAATTCTCCTTCGGTGGTTACTCTGGCAACTCCGGCCTCGACGGTTCCTACGACGGTCAGATCGCTCAAGTTCAGTACTCTGCTTCTTCCTTCACCGGCTACCTGTCGGTTGAACTGGACGACACAGAAGATGGCGGCGATCCTATCTGGGGTCTGGGTGTACGTTACTCTGCCGACCTAGCCGGTCTGGCACTGGGCTTTGGCCTGGGTTACCAAACTGGTGACCTGAACGGTTCCGCCGACGATGGTGACCAAACTGTTTGGGGTGTGTCGGTTGATACAACCTTCAACAACGGCATCCAAGCGATCCTGAACTACTCCGAGCATGACTTCGGCACCGACGACGACCAGCAGCACGTTGGTATCGCATTCGGTTACACCATGAACGCACTGACCATCGGTGTTAACATGGGTAAATTCGACAACCGTGGCGGCGACGCTGACCTGTCGACCAAAGGTTACGGCCTGGCAGTTGACTACGATCTCGGTGGCGGTCTGCAGGCTCAGTTCGGTTACGGCTACGCAGAAATCGACTACGATCCTGCTGGCTCTGCCAACGACATCAGCGAAGATGCAAACAGCTGGTCCTTGGGTCTGGCAATGTCCTTCTAAGGACTGCTTGATTTAGACTAAGAGAGAGCGGGCTTCGGCCCGCTCTTTTCTTTTGGGGCAAAGCCATTTAGCTGATGTGTCAAATCAAGCTGAGCACGGAGAGCTGACATGGGATTGATGGATATTCGCGACCGGATCGCCAACGCCTGCCTAGAGGCCGGGCGCGTCCCCACTGAGGTTGAGCTTATCGCGGTCAGCAAAGTCCAACCCCTTGACCGCGTCGAAGCGATTTTGGAGCAAGGCCACACCCTATTCGGCGAAAACCGCGTTCAAGAGGCCGCCGACAAGTGGCCGGATTTCAAATCGCGTTTTCCAAATGTCTCGGTTCACCTCATTGGGCCGCTACAATCCAACAAATCCCGGCAAGCCATGGAGTTGTTCGACGCAATCCATTCGGTTGATCGCCCCAAGCTGGCCAATGGAATCGCCCGCCTTGCCCAAGAGCTTGGCCATTGCCCCGATCTGTTTATTCAGGTCAACACCGGTGAAGAGCCGCAAAAGGCCGGCATTCTCCCGGCCGATGCCGATGGTTTTATCGCCGAAGCGCGCGCACTCGACCTTCCAATCAAAGGGTTGATGTGCATCCCCCCTGTTGAGGAAACCCCAAGCCTGCACTTCTCGTTGCTGCGCAAAATTGCCGAACGCAATGGCTTAGCCGGATTGTCG
This sequence comes from Pelagimonas sp., assembly GCF_058892305.1. Classification (NCBI taxonomy): domain Bacteria; kingdom Pseudomonadati; phylum Pseudomonadota; class Alphaproteobacteria; order Rhodobacterales; family Roseobacteraceae; genus Pelagimonas; species Pelagimonas sp. The sequence continues at coordinate 142,418 of NZ_JBZXVN010000032.1, read as the reverse complement.
ATGGGAATGAGTGCCGATTTCGAACAGGCGATTGCCTTTGGGGCCACCCATATTCGCGTCGGCTCGGCGATTTTTGGCGACCGGGTAAAACCGAACGCCTAAACGTATATCCAGATTGCAGCCGGTTTAAAGCCAGCTTATCTTGATCAAATGGCTATTCCTGTCGAAACATTCTTTCTGTCGCAAAACACCCAAGGCACCCTTCAGGCGCGCATCCAACAGATGGTCGCCGAGGGGATTTTGTCCGGGCGGTTTCGGCGTGGAGAAAAGCTCCCCTCGACGCGCCAATTGGCCAAGCATCTTGGCGTTAGCCGGATCACGGTGACCTTGGCCTATACGGAATTATTGGCCAATGACTACCTGATTTCACGCGGTCGTTCCGGCTATTTCGTCAGTGAAAACGCCCCCGAACCACCAGATTTCGGCCCCCTGACCCAAGTTGAGGACAAGGTCGATTGGGACAGCGCCCTTGCCCGGCGGTTTGCATCGGACCGCCCCTTGGGCCTTGCCCGGCCAAGCGACTGGGCGCGCTATCGATTCCCGTTTATCTATGGCCAAACCGATCAAAAACTTTTTGATCACGCCAATTGGCGGCTTTGCGCGATGCAGGCGCTTGGGGCCAAGGATTTTGTGTCGCTGACCCAAGATCAGTTTGACCTAGATGATCCGGAACTTGTCACCTTTATTGCCCGTCATAGCCTCCCGCGCCGGGGAATCATCGCCGGGCCTGATGAGATCCTGATCACACTTGGCGCGCAAAATGCGCTTTGGCTGGCGGCGCAACTACTGGCCTCGGATGGGCGCAAGGTTGCGATCGAAGACCCGTGTTACCCCGAGTTGCGCAGCTTGCTCCGGCAAAGCGGTGCCAAAATCACCCCTGTTTCCGTGGATGATAAAGGGCTCCCGCCCGACGCAATTCCCAACGACAGCCGGGTGATTTTCACGACGCCAAGCCACCAATGCCCGACGTCATCCACCTTGCCGCGTGATCGGCGCGATGCCTTGCTTAAACGCGCCGCTGAAATCGATGCGATCATCGTCGAGGATGACTACGAATTCGAAATGTCCTTTCTCGCGCCCCCTAGCCCTGCACTCAAAAGTCTCGATGAGGATGGGCGGGTGGTCTATGTCGGGAGTTTTTCCAAATCGCTGTTTCCGGGGTTGCGGCTTGGCTACATGGTTGGTTCCGCTGAGTTTATCCGCGAGGCCCGCGCCCTACGCGCCAGCGTGTTGCGTCACCCGCCCGGCCATATCCAACGCACCGCGGCCTATTTCCTTTCCCTTGGGCATTACGATGCGCTTGTCCGCCGCATTGGTTTGACCCTGACCGAACGCCGTCAGGCTATGGAAACGGCGATCACGGCCCATGGGCTTGAGATTGCGGGCAAAGGTGCACATGGCGGCTCTGCCCTATGGATGCAGGCCCCCGAGAATTGCGACACCCGAAAATTTGCCGAACGGCTTCGCGAACAAGGGGTGTTGATCGAACCGGGCGAGGCGTTTTTCGCCGGGCCAAATCGGCCACATAACTATTACCGGCTCGGCTATAGCTCGATCCCAACGGAGCGTATCGAAGAAGGTATCGCGCGCATCGGCACAGCGCTTGCGCAAAAGAAAAAGCAAGGCTAAGCCCCCCACATGCGGATTATCAGAGACTATCAGTTCACCACCCCAAAAGACCGAGGCGCAAGCGCTGCCATCGGCAATTTTGACGGTGTGCATCTTGGCCATCAGGCGGTTATTGACCTTGCGCGACGGGCGGCCCCCGATGCGCCACTTGGTGTTATGACCTTTGAACCGCACCCGCGTGAATACTTTGCGCCCGATGCGCCGCCCTTTCGCTTGATGAGCGCCGAGGCCCGCGCCTCGCGCCTTGCTAAGCTGGGCGTTGATCATCTGTTTCAGCTGAACTTCAACACGGCGTTGGCCTCTTTGAGTCCCCGCGACTTTGCCCAAAACGTCATTTGCGACGGGCTTGGCTTGTCCCATATCGTGGTCGGGGCTGATTTCTGTTTTGGCAAAGGCCGGCAAGGGACGGTTGAAGACCTCAAAGCCTTTGGTCAGGACATGGGATTTGGCGTCACCATCGCCGAGCTTTTGGAAACCGGAGGCGTTCAGGTGTCATCCACTGCGATTAGAACCGCGCTCAGCGAGGGCCGCCCACGCGACGCCGCCCTGCAATTGGGCCATTGGCACCGCATTGAGGGCGAGGTCATCGGCGGCGAACAACGCGGCCGCGAGCTTGGCTATCCAACCGCCAACATGTCAATCGACGGGCTACATCCGCCGAAATTTGGCGTTTACGCCGTGTTGGTCGAAGTCATGGATGGCCCCCACAAGGGCACCTATCACGGCGCGGCCTCGGTTGGGGTTCGCCCGATGTTTGACGGGCAATTCCCCAATATCGAAACCTTTGTGTTCGATTTTACTGGCGATCTCTATGGCGCCACCCTCTCGGTAGCTTTGGTCGACTACCTACGCCCCGAGCTGAAATTCGACGGATTGGACGCCTTGGTCACCCAGATGGACGCCGATTGTGATCAGGCCCGCACCATTCTGGCCGCGCTATGAGCGACAAAATCAACCGCGACGGTCTGGGCACGCGTTTTTGGGAACACAAGCGCATGGATCAGATGTCCAATGCGGAATGGGAAGCGCTTTGTGATGGTTGTGGCAAGTGCTGTTTGAACAAGTTGGAAGACGAGGACACAGGTGAGGTTGCCCTAACCCGCGTGGCCTGTCGCTTGCTCGACGATGCCACATGTCTGTGTGCCCAATATGAAATTCGGCATCAATTTGTGCCCGAATGTATCGTGCTGCGCCCGTCTAACATCGAAAAGAACCTGTATTGGATGCCCGAGACCTGCGCCTACAAGCGTGTTTGGAATGGCGATGCCCTGCCCGATTGGCACCCATTGTTGACCGGTCGCGCCGAAAGCGTACACGAGGCAGGCGTATCAATGCAGGGTCAAACAGTGTCCGAGTTCGACATCGCCGATGAGGACTGGGAAGATCATATCATCGAGGAGCCTGTGTGATGTTTTTTGCCTCTGACAATTCCGGCCCGGCGCATCCTTCCGTTTTGGAGGCCCTCGCCCGCGCCAACCAAGGTTATACTTTGGGCTACGGCAACGATGACCTAACCCGCGACGCGTCTGATCAGATTCGCACGTTGTTCGAAGCTCCTGACGCCGCAGTTTACTTTGTCGCCACCGGCACTGCCGCCAATTCGTTGGCTTTGGCGGTCCTGTGTCAGCCCTTTGACACGGTGTTCTGTTCGGCCCGCGCCCACATCCACGAAGATGAATGCAACGCCCCCGAGTTCTACACCGGCGGGGCCAAGCTAACGCTTGTTGGATCCAGCGATCAGATGACCCCGGACGAATTGCGCGCCGCAATCAAAGCCGAAGAAAACCGAGGCGTGCATGGACCGCAACGTGGCGCGGTGTCGATCACCAATGTGGCAGAGCTCGGGAATACCTATTCCCTGCAAGAAATGCGCGCGCTGTGTGACGTGGCCAAGGAATTTGGCCTGCCCGTTCACCTTGACGGGGCCCGCTTTGCCCAAGCCTGCGCCAAGCTGAACTGTACCCCGGCCGAGATGAGTTGGAAGCTCGGGATCGACGTTGCGGTGTTTGGCGGTACGAAGAACGGGTTGATGGGTGTCGAAGCGGTGGTCATCTTTGATCCCAAACGCGCCTATGAATTCGAACTGCGTCGCAAGCGCGGTGGCCATTTGTTTTCCAAGAACCGCTTTTTGGCCGCCCAGATGAAAGCCTATCTGGCCAATGATCTCTGGCGCGACTTGGCACAACAAGCCAACGACACTGCGGCGCGTCTCTATGTTGGCTTACAAGAGCTTGGTGTTGAGGTGATTACCCAAACCCCGGCCAATGTGATCTTTTTCAACCTCACCCTTGGCCAGCACAAAGCATTATTCGCCGCGGGCGCGACCTATTACTTGATGGGTGATGACACTGGGCCGGACGCTACAATCGTAGCCGGGCGTCTGGTGTGCGATTGGTCGATTGGACAAACCGGGGCCGAGGCATTTTTGGCCAAACTTAAAACCGTGATGTAGGGTGGGGTTTTACCCCACCACAGCGATCAGTTCAGCTGAAAGTGCAGCTCATAGCTGCCATCGTGGAACGCCCCGAACAAGTCGGGAATATCCGGGTGGTCAACCGGCTCACCGGAATAATCCGCCACAAGGTTTTGTTCCGACACATAGGCCACGTAAAAGCTTTGATCGTTTTCTGCGAGCAAATGATAAAACGGCTGCTTTTTCGCAGGGCGCGAATCCTCAGGGATAGCCTCATACCATTCATCGGTATTGGAAAACTCAGGATCCACGTCAAAAACAACGCCACGAAACGGATGTTTGCGGTGCCGAACAACCTGGCCCAGGTGATATTTCGCGCGTTTATGTTGCATCATCCGCCTCTTTAACCCCTATTTTACCGAAAAAGCGAGTAGCTTGTCCAACTTTAGGGGCCGCTTTTAGGAAACACTGTGTGGAATGCCTTCCGTCAGCGCAACTGAATTGCCCTGATACCCGTCCAATCGGCGGGATTCCATACCCTTTTAGGAATTGTGATTTTCACGCGCCCTAGGATCGGCTAAACTACGCCAAAAGAACAAATACAATGAGCGAGAGGCATATGAGCAAGTGGCTTCGCGCAATGGTGATTTTGGCACTCGTCGCTTCCTGTGGAGGAGGCGGTTCGGGCAAGGCACCGCGCAATCTGGATAACGCCTGTGAAATTCTAAAGCAGCGCCCAACCTATTACAGAGCATTCCGCGCCGCCGAGCGCAAATGGGGGGTGCCGGTGCATGTGCAAATGGCCACCATCTATCAGGAAAGCAAATTTGTGTCCGACGCCCGCACACCACTGCGCTACAAGCTCGGTGTTATTCCGATGGGGCGGCAAAGCTCGGCTTATGGGTATAGTCAAGCGTTGGACGGCACTTGGAAAGAGTACCTTCAGGCCGAAGGTCGACGTGGTGCCAAACGCAATAACATCAAAGATGCCACTGATTTCATGGGGTGGTATATGGTTGGCACCAAGAACCAACTTGGTATTCCGCTTTGGGATGCGCGCAAGCAATACCTAGCGTATCACGAAGGTCGCGGGGGCTATCGCCGTGGGACCTATAATTCCAAAGCATGGTTGCTGCGGGTGTCGTCTGAGGTTGGGCAACGCGCCGTCACCTACAAGTCGCAACTGCAACATTGTCGGGCAGCGCGCTAATAAGCGCGCTACTCCTCCATTCGCCTGCTATTTCAGTTTTGCGATCTCAGGTTCGATATAGAACAGTCGGTTGGGCAGGCTTTTTTGAGCCAGCCCCCCCAGCACCACAGTGGTGGTCGACCCATTTCCGTCATTGATAACCCACTGGCGCAATTGAACCGGGTTGCCGGTGAATTTCAGCTGGATATTTCCATATTCGGGATGTTTCGGGTCTTGGGCGGTGACAATGGTGGCCGTGCCATCATAGCTGTGTCCCGTGACCATCCCCGCCTGAGCAAGGTTCACCTTTTTCGCAAGAATGATTGAAAGAGGTGTACGTTTTAGCGGATAGGTTTCCGGCTGCCCGCCCAATTTGCGATCAAGGATATAGACTGCGCCGGCAGACGCCAAAACCAAGGCGCGTTCCGGTGGGTTATAGTCAAAACGTACTTTTCCTGGCCGTTTTATCAAAATTTTGCCAGTAGAAATCGTGCCGTCTGCGTTGATCTGAGTGAAACTGCTTTCGGCAGATTTGATCGTGTTTAGATAGCGCGAGATTTCGTTCAGAGAAAGCTTCTGCGCCTGAGCGGGCAGAGCCGCAATCATAAACGCCAGTGAAGCAACAAGAATACGGATCATCGTTGGGTCCTTCTGCTCGTATTATCTGCTTTGTCGCACGATCCATGCGGATATGCGATAGCATCGGCCTTTCACAGGATATCAGGGGCGGAAGGGCGCCGATCAAGGGGAGAGTTCCGCGCAAAACTGCAACTCTGGCATATCCGGCAGGGCACAGGGAGAGGCCCCTTTCAGGCGAGAAGAACGTCATAAAAAGTGGCAGTCCCCTTCAAGGAACTGCCCCAAATTCCGTGCACGGAATTTACAAAAGTTTTGCAAAACTTTTGGGTGCTCAGACGTGATGTTACTGCTCAGGCACCAAAATTTCGCGTTTGCCAACATGGTTGGCGCTGGAAACCACGCCCTCGTCTTCCATCTGCTCAACCAAACGCGCGGCTTTGTTGTAACCGATACCCAGTTTCCGCTGAATATAGGATGTCGAGCATTTGCGATCTTTGATCACAATGCCAACTGCCTGATCATAAAGCGCATCTTCACCATTGGTGTTGCCACCGGTGTTCAACCCCAGAACGGCATCGATATTGCTGGCTTTGTCTTCATCCGGTCCGGCAACAACCCCCGAAACGTATTCCGGCGGGCCAAAGGCCTTGAGGTGGTTGACGATTTCTTCAACCTCTTCATCCGAGACAAACGGCCCGTGACAGCGGGTGATTTTCGCGCCACCCGCCATATAAAGCATATCCCCCATGCCAAGAAGCTGTTCGGCGCCCATTTCACCCAAAATGGTGCGGCTGTCGATTTTCGACGTCACCTGAAAGGAAATCCGAGTCGGGAAGTTGGCTTTGATCGTACCGGTGATCACGTCAACCGAAGGACGCTGTGTCGCCATGATCAGGTGAATACCCGAGGCTCGCGCCATCTGCGCCAAACGCTGGATGCAGGCTTCGATCTCTTTGCCCGCAACCATCATCAGGTCGGCCATCTCGTCGACGATCACAACGATATAGGGCATTTTCTTGGGTTCGAATTCGTCCGTTTCGAACACGGGTTCGCCCGTCTCATCATCAAAACCGGTCTGCACCGTGCGCGAGAACATCTCGCCCTTGGCCTGTGCATCCGCAACGCGACCATTGTAGCCGTCAATGTTACGCACACCCATTTTCGACATCTTGCGATAGCGATCTTCCATTTCGCCGACGACCCATTTCAAGGCAACCACGGCCTTTTTCGGATCGGTCACAACCGGGGAAAGCAGGTGCGGAATGCCATCATAAACCGACAGTTCGAGCATCTTGGGGTCGATCATGATCAACCGGCAATCATCCGGTGTCAGCTTATAAAGAAGCGACAGGATCATCGTGTTGATCGCAACCGATTTACCCGACCCGGTGGTCCCCGCAATCAAAAGGTGAGGCATCTTGGCGAGGTTGGCAACAACCGGATCACCACCAATGTCTTTGCCAAGCGCCAGTGGCAGCTTGTGATTGCCATCACCGAATTCACGCCCCGCAAGGATTTCACGGAAGCACACCATCTCACGGAAATCATTCGGCAATTCGATACCAATGACGCTGCGACCCGGCACAGTAGAAACACGTGCAGAAAGGGCCGACATCGAGCGGGCGATGTCATCGGCCAAGCCAATCACGCGCGACGCTTTCAAGCCCGGTGCTGGTTCAAGTTCGTACATAGTGACAACGGGACCGGGGCGAACCGAGACGATTTCGCCTTTGACGCCATAGTCATCCAGAACCGCTTCGAGCATGCGGGCGTTTTCTTCCAGCGCCTCATCACTCAAGTGGTGACGCTCAATCTGATCCGGCGACATAAGCAAGCCCAGAGGCGGCAATTCGTAATCTGGCTTGTTGTCGTCAAATTTCAGGCTGGGCTGGGCTTCGGCCTGAGCGCGTTTGGACGGCACAATCGGTTTGCGCACCGGCTGTTGCACAACGGCCTTTTTCGGCTCGGCCTTAGGAATTGGCATATGTGGTTGGGCCATGCGTGGCGCTGGCGCGGGTTCGGGGGCCAATTCAGCTACCTCTTCGGCAACCGGTGCCGCCGGAATTGACGCCGGCATTTCGGCACCGTAGTCGTCAAAATCACCCATTTCCGCATAGTGATCAACCTGCGGCTCTTTGGCCAAAACCTCGTCCATGGGCGGCACAGACGGCGCGATCTCTTCGACCGCATCCATCATTGGGGCCTCGGGCACAAAGGCGGCCGCGGCTCCGGCCGTGAGCGGTGGTTCAGGCGGCAAGCCACCGACACGCGGCGCGGTGTCGACGATCAAGGGTTGAGGACCATGACCGCGCCCCTTGGTCAATGGTTTGTTGGGGTCATGTTGCGGACGCACGGCAACCGGGCTGGCACGGCGTTTGGTTTTGACCGCATCCGCGATCTTGGATTTGATCCGGTCTTGGCTTGGCGCTTCGACGTCATGATCCATGACATTGGACACCATTTCGGGTTCGGGCATTGGCTCTGCGGCACCGCGACGAATTAGAGACGGCATCCGCGACAGGAACCCAGATTTTTCAGGCGCAGCAACCGATGCGTGATCGTCATACTCGCCGTCATCAACAAGGAGGTCATCCTCGGCCAACGCATCCTGTGGGATGTCAGCGCGCTGAACACGGGGCGCAACCGGAACGGCCTCTTGGGCGGCGGCCCATGCCACGGCATCGGCCTCTTCGGCCTTGCGGGCTTCGCGACGTTCGGCCTGCGCAGCTTGCATACGTTGTGCGGCACCAACCGCACCAACGGCCCCACGACCGGCAAATTTCATCAATGTGGCATAGGTGACAACAACACCCACAATCAAAAAGCGGGCCATGCGGCGCAGCTCTTCGCGGGTGGAGCCAAGCACGAAGGCCCCCATCGCAAGAATGGCACCGCCCAGCAGAAGTTGCATGATTTTCAACCCAACTGCGGCGGAAAACGGCAAGATGTTGAGCATGGAGCCCATGACCATATCGCCAAACAATCCGCCCATGCCAAAACTATGGCCCCAATTGGCCGCCTCGGGCAGACCCGCAGCATAGACCGAGCACATGGCAATCCAGATCGGCGAGAACACCGCACAGAAGAAACGGTTTTCGCCACGGTGCAGGACAAACCGCAGCCCCCACACCAAAAGCGTCACAGCAATCGCCCAGCTTCCCAGCCCACAGATTGTGTAGAGAGGCGCGGCAAACAAGGCTCCGGGGCGACCCATCCAGTTTTGGATCGGCGCATCCGAAGCGCTAAACCAAGATGGATCGTTGGGGGAATAGCTACCAATTGCGGCGGCGGCGATCAGCCCCATCACAATCAGCGCCAGACCAATCAGTTCGCGCCCACGTCGTTCCAGCGTCGCCGCCGTATCGGTGTCGAACAATGGGTCGCGTCCCCGTGCCTGAAAAGATGCCATACCGTGCCTCGTCTTTTTATTCTTGTCCAAACAGGCAGTCCCGGATGAGGGTCAGACCTGTTTCGGTGTCACTATAGGGGGCGACAAGCGCCACCCGGATATATCCCTGCCCCGGATTGCCAGCGTCTGTATCGCGCGACAAATAGGCCCCCGGCAGCACACGCACACCGGTTTCCTTCCAGAGTTTCAGGGTCGCGGCCTCGCCATCCTCAACAGGAAGCCAAAGGAACATGCCCGCCTTGGGGGACATGTATCCCGGCACATTGCCAAAGATGCGATCAGCCAGTTCATACTTTGCCTTATAAAGCGCGCGGTTCTCCACCACATGCGCCTCGTCGGCCCAAAGCCGTTCCGCCGCCCGCTGAAGCGGCATCGGCAGGGGCGCACCGGAATAGGCGCGCAATTGTTTCATTCGTTTGATGCTTTCGGGACCACCGGCCACAAAACCAGACCGCAACCCGGGCAGGTTTGAACGCTTAGACAGCGAATGGAAGGTCAACACCCGTTCGGGGCTTGCCCCCATAGCTTGGGCCACCTGCAAGGCACCGGGCGGTGGCGCGTCGCGGTAAATCTCGGAATAGCATTCGTCCGCCAAAATCTGAAAATCGTGCTTTTCGCCCAAGTCTATTAAGGCCTGCCAATAGGCCTCATCGGCCATAACCCCTTGTGGGTTGGCTGGAGAGCAGATGTAGCACAGCGCGGCGCGGTCTAGTTGATCCACCGGCAAGGCGGCGAAATCGGGCAAATGCCCGCTGGCATCCGTGGCGGGCACAAAGACCGGCTCGGCCTCGGCCGAGATCGCCGAAATCATGTAGACCTGATAAAACGGGTTCGGCATCAAAACGGTGCTGCCTTGCGGGCAAAGCGCCATCCCGGCGTTGTACAACCCTTCGCGCGTGCCATTGAGCGCCATGATTTGCGTGTCAGGATCAACCGCCACCCCATAGCGACGATGGAGCCAATCGGCGATGGCCGCGCGCAATTCCGGTGTGCCTTCGTTGACCGGGTAGCGGCCAAATTCCGCCGCGTTTTCAACGATAATATCCGTCACCCAAGACGGAAAAGCGTGCTTGGGTTCACCGATGGACATATGGCGCACGTCACCACCCGGTTCATGCACGTCCAAAAGGGCGCGCAGACGCGGGAATGCATAAGCCGGTAGGTTCGAAAACCGCTCGGGGAACATATCAATACTGCCTCAGGTTACGGGATCATTGGCGTCCCGTTTGCAGGTAAGATACGAAATAGAGGCGGGTCCTGTCCAGAATCCGCGTTTGTTCCCCGTAGGATGTGGCGCGAATGTCGCAGGTTTGCGTTTAAAGGATGGCAGGCTTAGGCCAGCACCGCTTCCACGGCGGTGCCCAAACGCAACAAACGATCCTCTTGCATCGGCCCGGCCGTCATTAACAAACCACAGCTTGGCACCCCGGTTGGCAAGGTTAGGCCGCAACCGCCGGTCAGGTTGCCAACGCGCGTGTTGCGCAGGGTCAACAGGTTCGCGGTGACATAGGTGTCGCCCAACTCCATCAGCTCATCAATCTTGGGCGGCAGATTGGGGGCCGTCGGGCAAAGCACGGCGTCAAAACCGGCGGTCACATCCGCCCAAATGGCGCGCAAATTGTCCAACCGATGCCACGCCGCGATGTAATCGGCCCCGCTGGCCACTTGCCCGGCTTCAAAACGGTCGCGGATTGGTGCGAACATGACATCGGGCTGGGCGGTGATCTGATCCCGCCAGGTTGCCCAAGCTTCGGTTGTATAAAGAACCCCGGCATCCGCCATCGACGCGACCAATTCCGGAACCTCCAGCGGCACAATCTCGGCCCCGGCATCGCGTAACTTGGCAAGCGCGGCGTCGTATGAGTGCGCGACTTCGGGGGCCAAATCGTCAAGCACAATGGTTTGCAGGGCTGCGAAACGCCGCCCCTCTACGCCCGTTGCCCCGCGCAAATCCGGGGCTTTGCGCCCTTCCAAAGCGGCAAGGACCTGCGCTGCGTCTTCGACCGTGCGGCAGAGCGGCCCAACCGTATCAAACTTGGCCGCCAAGGGCACAACTCCGGCGAGAGACAACCGACCAGAGGTGGTTTTCAACCCAACCAAATCATTCCAAACCGACGGAATGCGCACTGATCCACCAGTGTCCGAGCCAATCGCCGCCGCCGCCAGCCCAAAGGCCACCGAGGTCGCCGCCCCGGACGAGGACCCGCCCGCCACGGCACCGTGATCATTGACGCAAGGCGACGTGGCGGTAATCGGGTTCAAGCCCAAACCGGAAAAGGCCAATTCCGACATATGGGTCTTGCCAAGACAGACCAACCCCATGGCCGTCGCGGCATTCAAGACCTCAGCATCCGCAACCGGCACCCGGTTTTTGAGCAAAGCGGAACCGGCTTCGGTCGCCGTTCCGGCCGTATCAAACAGGTCTTTCCAGCTTACCGGAACACCGTCCAGCGGCGACAATCGTCGCCCGATCTTGGCACGTTCAGAGGCGGCGCGGGCCTCGGCCAAGGCGCGATCAGGCGTGACGCGGGCGTAAATGCGATCACTCATGGGATGCGCGGCGATCTTGTCCAAAAACGCCTGTGTCAGGGCAACCGGGTCAAGCTCCCCTGCCCCAATCGCACGCCCCATGTCGCTCGCGCTTTTGATCGTCCAATCCATCACGTCACCTCTGTTCGTTTCAACGCCAAGGTAGCGGCAGCGTTGCGCATGGACAATCCCGGTCAGAGGCGCATATTGCACCCCATGGATAGCGATCTGATTATTGTTGGCGGCGGGTTGAACGGCCCCGCCTTGGCGCTTGCGGCGGCCCAAACTGGCCTACGCAGCATTGTGATTGACGCCCTGCCGGCGGACACCCGCGAAAAGGTTGATTTCGACGGGCGGTCTTATGCCTTGGCGCAGTCCTCCAAACGGATGTTGGCGGCGTTGGGGATTTGGGCTGATCTGGCGGACAACGCGCAGGCGATGAATGAAATCAAGGTGTCTGATGGGCGCGTTGGCGATGCCTCGGTGTTTTTGGGGCTACATTTCGACAGTGCCGAAATCGAAGAAGGCCCGATGGGCTATATGCTTGAAGACCGCTATTTGCGCCGCGCCTTGATGGCCGCGATGGAGGCCGAGCCGCTTGTCACCCATCGCGCGGGCGAAACGGTGATTGCGCAGGCCTGTGATGTTCGCCACGCCGAGGTCAGCCTTGCCAGTGGTGAAACCCTGACTGGGCGGTTGTTGATCGGTGCCGATGGTCGCAAAAGCGGCACCTGTGCGCGGGCTGGCATTCGCCGCACCGGTTGGGACTATGGTCAGACCGCGCTGGTCTGTGCCATCGGGCATGAAAAACCCCATGGAGGAGTAGCGCATCAGTTGTTCTTGCCCCCCGGCCCGCTGGCGATCCTGCCGCTGACCGGCAATCGCAGTTCTATCGTTTGGAGCGAAAAACACGCGCAGGCCCGCGCGATCAACGCGCTAAATGAAGAGCAATACCTAGATGTGTTGCGCCCGCGGTTTGGCGACTTTCTTGGCGATATTTCTTTGGAGGGGCAACGGTTTACCTATCCTCTGAACCTGACGCTGGCCAATAGCTTTATCGCCGAACGCATGGCCCTTGTTGGCGACGCCGCGCATGGGATGCACCCGATTGCGGGCCAAGGGTTGAACGCAGGATTGCGTGATGTGGCGGCGCTGGCACATGTGATCACACATGCGGTGCGACGCGGTGAGGATTTTGCGTCAGTGCTTGTTCTTGAGCGTTACCAAAGCTGGCGACGGTGGGACACTGCATCGCTTGCGGCGGCGACGGACCTATTCAACCGTTTGTTCTCAAACGACAATGCGCTGTTGCGTATGGGGCGTGACTTTGGCATGGCCCTTCTCGGCGGCGTGCCGGGGGTGCGGCGCGGGTTCATCCGCGAGGCCGCCGGGTTAACAGGCGATCTGCCCGATTTGATGCGACTTTAGGGGAGATTGGGGCGCTGCCCCGCCCCGAGCATGCTCGGGACTCCCCGGAGTTTTTTGGCGAGATGAAATAGGGAGAAGCTCATGACGGACAAAATAGCGATTGTAACCGGGGCGGCGCGCGGCATCGGGCTTGCCACGACGGATTTGTTTTTGGAGATGGGCTGGCGCGTGGCGATGGTGGATCGGGACGGGCCGGAGTTGGCTTTGGCCTCCGGTTCTCGCACCGGTGTTTTGGCGGTTGAGCGAGATGTATCCGACCCCGAGGCCGTCGACGCCATGACCCGCGATGTTCTAGCTTGGGGCGGGCGGATTGACGCCTTGATCAACAATGCCGGTGTGGCGGAGTTTGGTCCGGTGGGGGACACCGATTTTGCAACCTGGCGACGGGTGATGGAGACCAACCTAGACGGTGTTTTCCTCTGTTCGCAGGCCTGCACGAATGCGCTAAAGGCGACGCAGGGGTCCATCGTCAACATCGCATCAATAAGCGGTTTGCGTGCTTCGACCCTGCGGGTGGCCTATGGGACATCTAAGGCGGCGGTCATACAGTTGAGCAAACAACACGCCGCCGAATTGGGCGAATTTGGCATTCGGGTAAATTGCGTCGCCCCCGGCCCCGTGCGCACCAAACTGGCCATGGCTGTTCATAGCCAAGAGATCATCGACGCCTATCATGACGCCTTGCCGCTTAATCGATATGGCAGCGAACGCGAAATCGCCGAGGCCATCTGTTTTCTCGCCTCTGACAAAGCGTCCTTTGTCACCGGTCAGGTACTTGCCGCCGATGGTGGATTTGAGGCAACGGGCGTTGGTTTGCCGGCCTTGCGGCGGTAGTTTTCAAGGGACTCCTTGATCGGGCCATAGGTCGACGTCGAAGGCGAGCGGGTCGGGTTGAACCGGCGACACCGCCCGCCCACCCGCCGAACGCATATGCCCACCCGATCACCGGTACAAGGCAAAGGGACATCGCGCAACGAGGCAAGGGACAAGCCGCATATCGCCAAGCCCGGATACATCAGGAAAACCATATCTTCTCCGGCCACCGTTTTGACTACAAAACCTTGCCTTTTGTTCACGAACGCCAAATCTGGGTCAATCTATGGCGACGTCAAAAGCTTTGACTTTGCCTTTTGTGGCAGGGTGAAGACGCCTTGCCGCACATAACATAGCGCACAGAAACGCATCGCCATTGGGCCAAAGGTCATTGCATCAAAGGCCCGATCACTTCGACCCGATTGGTCCAGACATAACCGTCAAACCCATCCGGAACGCGTGCCAAGGCCTTTGCGTCTTCGATCCCGCTGGAAAAGCCGGTCCCGTCATAGGGGCCAAGGAGAATGACAGTTGTTCCGACCTTTTTCATCCGCTCAGTGAAACGATGCGGCCAGCCCCAGACCAAGGGCGCAAAGTTTTGCGGGACAACAATGATCCGGTTCCGGCACGCCGGACCGACATAGCCGCTCCACCCGGTTAGCAGGTAGCTTTTGGCACAGGCCTTGAGGCTCGGTTTGTCGTAGCCATGCATACCCGGCAGCGCAGCCAAGGCAGCCCGTGTTGGTTTGGACCCGCCGTAGATGCCCCAAACCTTGGCGTGATAAGTCGGGTCTTGCAGAAGTTGGACCAAAGCCTGCCCCTCTTCTTGGCGGTTGCTTTTGAAGTTGATCAGAATCTGGCCGGGAAGGTCGGCCTCTAGAACCTCGACCAGGCTGGGCATATGATACCCCTTGCCGCGCAACGGAAAGGTCTCGCCATCGGCGGTAAACCTATAGCCAATATCGAGCTTTTGCAGCTCGGCCCAGCTGTGCTTGTGTGTCACGCCTTCGCCATTGGTCTGGCACTCTAACGTCCAGTCATGAAAAAGCGCGAAATGGCCATCACTGGTCAGATGAACGTCAACCTCGACGACTTCGGCCCCCGCTTCCATCGCCGCGCGGATCGAGGGCAGCGTGTTTTCGATATAACCATGGGTGACCGGGATCACGTTTTGCGCGCGACAGGTTGTGTTGGTGCGATCTGACCCCGCATAGATTTGATGAATGCCACGGTGCGCCAACAGCCGGGTTTCGCCGCCCGCACTAAACAAAGACGTGTTGTTGATCCAAAGACCCGCACAGATTCCGGCACAGATCAGGGTCAAACCAAAAAGAAACCGCTTTAAAACACGCATAAACCTTGCTTTCAAATAGCGAGCAGGCGTCAAAAAAACCAGCCAGCAAATTCAGACGCCGAGCAGAAAAAACATCCGAAAATAACCGTGTTTGGGAACCAAGGTGCCCAACGAAAAAGGGCGAGGAACCCCCCGCCCTTCCTTGTTTCACATCAAAACGCGTTATTTCAAGCGCTGACCATTGGCTAGAACGTGGCCTTCGGCATTGACTTCGATGACTGACGTCGCGGTGTCGGGGTCTGCGCCCGGCACGGTGAACATGCCCATCATCATCCGCGCACCCATGGCGTCTTCGTCGCTCATCAGGCCCATACCGATCAGCTTGTCGATCAGACCGTTGGCACCAGAGACCGTCAGGTCCAGTTTGCCCTCGGGACGTGGGATGCCCTCAAAGCTTTCCATGTCGGTGTTGTCAAAGGTGAAGGCCCCAGAGCCCAAAATTTTACCCCCCACAACGTCAACAACCAATTCGCGTAGGTCGACCGAATTCAGCTCACCCGGAACACCGCCTTCCATCTCCATTTTGGCCATGGCTTCCGGATCAAGGAAGTTGGCAAAGGGAGACACTTTGGCATCCATTGCTAGACGAATTGTTGCAGGGTCGCGGGGCAAATTGGCAGCCGGGTCGAACAGGTTCCACAGCATTTCGGCCATTTCAAACCCACCCAGAACAACTTCAAGCGTGGCGTCTTGGGGCGCATCGCCGGGAGCCAAGGGGGCGGATACCGTAAAGCCAGTTTCGGCCATCTTGGCGCTAACCGGCACAGGAATTTCGGGACCAGACAGGTCGATTGCAAATTCGGTACTATCCACCTTGTATGTCAGGTTGTCACTCGACATCGCCACAGTAATGCCGCCGGTTGCCGAGCTGGTCTTGCCGTTGGTTGTCCCACCGTGTTCGCTAACCGCAAACTCCATCCGGCCGCCGGTATGCGCCATGGTCGCGTCTACGCCAAACCCGCTTTCGAAAATCGCAGTTGGGTCGGAGAAATCGATACCTTCGGGGATCACGGTCTCAGCGACACCTGTCACACCCGAGAGGGCACCGTTAAACAGGCCAGAATCATTGCTGTCTGGGTCGTTAAAGGCAACGTCATAAGTGATATTGCCATAGCTCAGCGCCTGCGAAATGCTTTGCATGCCATCGGCGCGCAAAACCGTGGATTTGCCGCTTAGCGGGCCGGCCTCGATGTCCAAACGGAACATGTCACGGGTGATTTCCTGACCGTCGGCCATCATCTTGCCCAGGGCAATCGTCATTTTGGTTGCGGAATAGTCGTATGTCAGATTGTCCGGCTCACCCGACACAATCATGGTCATGTCTTGCTGGCCAAAGTTAACGGTCACGTCGATCTCGTCGCCGCCATCGGTGCCGGTAACGTGGAGCGGCATTTGCTCTGAAAAGCTCACTGCAACAGTGCCGTCGCCCTGATCGGTCAGCCCCAATGTGCCCATGGAAAAGGCCACGTTGCCATCTATTTCGGGAATTGGCATCGACATCACCACGTCATTCACGGTGAGGTTGCTACCATCCACCACTTCGGTGGCCGAGACAGTATAGCCATAGCTCTGCAAATAGGTTTCAAGATCATCCCAGACCTGTTGCGGCGTCACATCCGCGAGGGCTGGGGTCACAAATGCGCAGAGGGCCAGCGCTGATACCCCGGAAAGCCGTTTCATAATCCACCTCTTTCTGTCGGTTGGTCAAAATATACCCCTAGTGTCGTAGGCAAGGTAAAGACGGTCAAGGGACTGGATTCCATACTATGTACGCTCTAACTACATTACGAGATGTAGGGAGGCGATTGTCATGAATCTTTCTGGAAAAACCGTTTTAATTACGGGGGCTAGCCGTGGAATCGGGGCCGAGGCTGCGCGGATATTCGCCAATGCCGGGGCCAACGTCGGGCTGGTGGCGCGGTCATCCGAGGCGATTGCCGAGCTTGCCGGCGAGATCGGTGAGCAAGCGATTGCCATTCCCTGCGACATAGCCCGCTACTGGGAGGTCAGCCAAGCGGTCGAGGCCTGTATCAAGACCTTTGGCGGTCTGGATATCCTCATCAACAATGCCGGGGTGATCGAACCGGTCGCCCATATGGCCGAGGCCGATCCAGATGCCTGGGGTCAGGTGATCGACATCAACCTCAAGGGTGTTTTCAACGGGTTCCGCGCAGCTTTGCCCGGAATGCTTGAGAACGGCGGCGGCACGGTGTTGACCATCGGTTCAGGCGCGGCCCATGGCCCGGTTGAGGCGTGGTCGCACTATTGTTCGTCCAAGGCTGGGGCGCTGATGCTCACCAAAATGGCGGATAAGGAATACCGTGACAAAGGCATTCGCGCCATTTCCCTGTCGCCGGGCACCGTCGCCACACAGATGCAGCGCGAGATCAAAGCCAGCGGTATCAACCCGGTAAGTCAGCTCGATTGGTCCGATCACATTCCGCCGGAATGGGTGGCCAAAGCGCTGCTCTGGCTCTGTGGGCCAGAAGCAGACGAACATATGGGCGGCGAAATTGCGTTGCGCGACGAAGGCATTCGAAAACAGGTGGGCTTGATTTGATCACTCTTGAGAAAGACGGCGATCTTTGGGTTGCCACCATCAACCGCCCCGACAAGGCCAATTCGCTGACCGCGGACATGCTCGAACAGCTATGCGTCATCGCTGAGGACGCCCGCGCGGCGCGGGTGTTGATCCTGACCGGAATGGGCAAGGTGTTTTCCGCCGGGGCGGATTTGGAAGCGGCCAAGGCGGGGTTGGCGACATCCCCCCTGTGGGAACGTCTCTCTGGCGCGATTGCACGGCTTGATGCGCTCACGATTTGCGCGACCAACGGTACGGTTGCCGGTGGGGCAATGGGGATGTTCTTGGCCTGTGATCTGCGGGTTGCGGAGCCCGGGGCCAAGGTGTTTTACCCGGTGATGAAGCTCGGATTTTTGCCACAGCCGTCTGATCCCAAACGGCTTTCGGCCTTGGTTGGGCCGTCGCGGGCCAAGATGATCTTGATGGCCGGTCAAAAAATCCCGGTCGAAGAGGCGCTCGGCTGGGGCTTGATCAATCAAGTTGTTGACGGCGATGTGCTAGAGGCGGCCAAAGCCTTGGCGGCTGATACTGCTGGGGCCAGCAAAGAGCACGCCACGGCGATCAAACGGTTGATCGGATAAGTGGGGGATTGGGGGGCGCTGCCCCCCGTCTGCTTTGCAGCCTCCCCCAGGAATATTTGTGGAAAGAAGAAACCAGGTTCAGGTGGCGAGCCGGTTCACCACACTTTGAGCAGAGACGCGACCGATGGGTTGGCCGTTTTCCGTGACCGTGATAGGGCCTGCACTAAGTTGCGGCATGATCTCGCGGATCGGAGTTTCGGCGTCGACCTGAGTTTCGCCAGTGCCCGGCTCCATAGCATCGCGAGCCGTCAAAACCCCGAGCGGGTTCATATTGGCGACGAAATCGGCAACGTAGTCGTTGATCGGGTTTGAGAAAATTTCACGCGGGGTGCCGGATTGCACGATGCGGCCGCCTTCGAGGATGGCAATCCGGTTGCCGAGCTTAAAGGCTTCGTCAAGATCGTGGCTTACGAAGATGATGGTGCGTTTGAGTTCGCTTTGCAGTTCGAGAAGCTCGTCCTGAAGGCGGGTGCGGATCAATGGATCAAGGGCCGAGAACGGTTCATCCATCAAGAGGATCGGCGCATCGGTGGCAAAAGCACGGGCCAGGCCAACACGTTGCTGCATCCCGCCAGATAGCTCACCCACTTTGCGCGCCGCCCAATCTTTCAGACCGACAAGCTCCAGTTGGCGCTGCACGGTTTTCTCACGTTCGCCTGTGGGCATGCCGGCGAGTTCCAGACCAAAGCCGACGTTTTCGGCCACCGTACGCCATGGGAGCAGGCCAAATTGCTGAAACACCATCGCCACGCGATGTTGGCGGATGTCGCGCAGGTCGGATTTGGAGCAGCTGACCACGTCAACCATGCCATCGCCGCTGTTGACCCGAACAGCACCGCGCACCACGGGGTTGAGGCCGTTCACTGCGCGCAGCAGTGTGGATTTCCCAGAGCCAGACAGGCCCATGAGAACAACAATCTCGCCCTCTTGGACTTCGAGCGAGCAATCATGCACGCCAAGAACCTGACCGGTTTGTTGTTGGATTTCAGCGCGGTTCAACCCGTTGTCGGCATGGGGCAGCGCGGATTTCGGCTTGTCACCGAACATGATCGAGACATTGTCAAAGCTAACAGCGGTCATTTGTCTTCTCCTACGCGCAGGGCACGATCTAGCATGATGGCCACAACAACGATGATCAGACCGGCCTCAAACCCAAGGCCTGTGTCCACGCGGTTCAACGCCCGAACAACCGGCACGCCAAGGCCATCGGCCCCAACCAGCGCCGCGATGACAACCATCGAGAGCGACAACATGATGGTTTGGTTTAGGCCCGCCATGATTTGCGGCAAGGCGCTTGGCAGTTCGACTTTCCAAAGCTTTTGACGCGGGGTGGCGCCAAAGGCATCCGCCGCCTCGATCAATGCGGTCGGTGTTGAGGAAATGCCGAGATAGGTTAGGCGAATGGGCGCGGGCACCACAAAGATCACCGTAGCGATCAGGCCGGGCACCATGCCAATGCCAAAGAAGACAATCGCCGGGATCAGATAGACAAAGGTCGGCAAGGTCTGCATCAGGTCAAGCACCGGACGCATCCAAGCATAGAGCTTGGGGCGGTGCGCGGCGGCGATGCCAATCGGAACACCAACACCCATACAAACAACACAGGCCGACAAAACCAGCGTCAGGCTTTCGGTGGTTTCTTCCCAATAACCTTGGTTCAAAATGAAGAGAAACCCAGCAACAATCAGAGCCGGAACTTTCCAAGTGCGATGCACAACCCACGTGGCGGCGGCGATCACGGCAATGACGATAAAGGGATGCGGGGCCTGAAGGATGAACAAGATGGCATCAATCAGCCATTCCATCGCCTCGGCCATACCATCAAAGAAAACAGCGCCGTGTTTTTGCAGCCAGTTGAACACGGTTTCCGCCGCATCCCCCACAGGTATTTTATAGTCGGTCAGCCAGGTCATAAATCAGCTCTCGGGTTTGAGGGCCATGGTCAGGCCGGAAAAGATCAAAAAGCCGCCCACACCGCGATTGAGGCGATGCAAGCGTGGTGGTGTAAGCACATGGCTCATGGCGCGCCCAAGAGCCGCGTAAATGGCGATGGCCGCCACTTCCAGTATGAGAAACAGTGCGCCCAGAATGGCAAATTGCGCCAACAGGTCGCCAGATTTGTCGATAAACTGCGGAAAAAAAGCGGTGAAAACGGCGATGGCCTTGGGGTTGGCGACGGCAAAGCTCATGTCGCGGCGCATCAAGGCAAAAACGTTTGTTTGGGACGAAACGGTTTCGTTTGGCACCGGCGCGGTCCACATTTTGTAGCCCACATAGATCAGATAAGCCGCCCCGAGGTATTTGACCACGATGAGCGCGGCCTCAAAGCTTGTGAGCAGGGTCGAGAGCCCAAAGGCCACCAATGCAATCATCGCCGCAAAGACCGGCAAACGCCCAAAGCCACCAACCAAACCGGGCCAGAACCCCAAACGCGACGCGTTGGAAAAGGCCAACAGGTTGTTAGGCCCCGGCGACAGGTTGAGCGCGAAACAGGCTGGGACAAAAAGGGCGAGGAGGGTCAGGGACATGATTGCTTTCGCGACGCTAATACGAAAAACCCGCCGCCCAATATCGAGCGACGGGTTGAAGAGGTCTAGGGTTAGAGACCCAGCGCGCCTTTGACAGCGGCCATGGAGTCGCCACCGTCCTTGGTGGTCACACCGGCCAACCAACCGTCAAGCGTGGCTGGGTTTGCCTTGAGCCACGCGGTGGCGGCGGCGTCAGGCTCTTGGCCATCGTCCAAAATGGCACCCATGATTTCGTTTTCCATAGCCAGCGAGAATTCCAGGTTGGTCAACAGAGCGCCCACATTAGGGCATTCAGCGACGTAACCGGCGCGGGTGTTGGTGGCCACGGTGGCACCACCCAGATTCGGGCCGAAATAATCATCACCACCGGTGAGGTAAGTCAGGTCATAGTTGGCGTTCATCGGATGTGGTTCCCACGCGAGGAAAACAACCGGCTCACCTTTGTTGTCGGCACGGCCAACTTGCGCCAGCATGCCCTGCTCTGAGCTTTCTTTGACATCAAAACCCGTCAGGCCAAAGGCGTCAGCCGCGATCATGTCCATGATCAGGCGGTTGCCGTCGTTGCCCGCTTCGATGCCGTAAATGGTTTCTTCCAGCGCGTCACCGGCTTTGGCGATGTCGGCGAAATCTTTGATGCCGAGTTCGGCACCGGCGGCATTGGTGGCCAGCGTGTATTTTGCGCCGGTCAGGTTGGTGCGCACGGTGTCAACGGTGCCCGCTTCGCGGTAGGGGGCGATATCGGCTTCCATGGTTGGCATCCAGTTGCCAAGGAATACATCAACGTCGCCCTTGGCCATCGAGGTATATGTCACCGGCACGGACAGCACCTTGATGTCGGTCTCATAGCCTAGCGCCTGCAAGACAACGGTTGTCGCGGCGGTGGTGGCGGTGATGTCGGTCCAGCCCACATCCGAGAAAGTCACGCTGTCACAGCTGGCGGATGCGGTGCCTGCGGCAACGATCAGCGCCAGTGTCGATGTGGTCAATTTTGTCATGGTCATTGTTTTATCTCCCTGGGCGTTTTATTTTGACTGGTCAGTCAATCAACGCAGTTTCCATTAAAAAAGCAACATCAAGTTTGACCTGCCCCTCAAAAGCGGCAGTTTAGAACCCAATGGCGTCATAAAGGGACACTTAGACCATGAACACACTGGTGAACAGGATCGCACAAGGCCGGGGCGATGAAATTGCCGATAAAGTCTTGCGAGGCGGTAAAATTCTCGACCTGATCACTGGCGAGCTCTTGACTGGGGACGTGGCGATATGCGGCGATCGCATTGTTGGCGTGTTCGAAGACTATGCCGCCCATGATGTCATAGATGTGAGCGGTACCATTTTGGTCCCTGGCTTTATCGACACGCATTTGCATATCGAATCGTCTTTGGTCACACCGTTTGAGTTTGATCGCTGTGTCGCCCCGCGCGGGGTGACGACCGCGATTTGTGACCCACATGAGATCGCCAATGTGATCGGCGCGGCGGGCATTCGCTATTTCCAAGAGGCCTCGCAACACACTCTGATGGACATCAAGGTTCAGCTGTCATCCTGTGTGCCGTCTACCCATATGGAGACTGCCGGGGCCGCCCTTTCGGCAGAAGATTTGGCCCCGTTGCGCGACCACCCCTCGGGCCTTGGGTTGGCCGAATTCATGAACTACCCCGGTGTCATCCACCGTGATCCGGGATGTTTGGACAAGCTGGCCCTGTTTGAGGATGGTCATATTGATGGGCATTGCCCGCTTTTGTCGGGCAAAGACCTGAACGCCTACATCGCCGCAGGCATTCGGACCGAGCACGAAGCAACATCGGCCGAGGAAGCCTTGGAAAAACTGCGCAAGGGTATGCGGGTGCTGATCCGCGAGGGGTCGGTTTCCAAGGACTTGCACGCCTTGCAACCGCTTCTGAGCGAACGCACATCGCCCTATATGTGCCTGTGTACGGATGACCGAAATCCTCTCGACATCGGGGAACACGGCCATCTTGATTACATGATCCGCGAGCTGATCCGCCTTGGTACGCCGCCCTTGGCCGCCTATCGCGCCGCGTCTCTTTCCGCCGCCGAGGCCTTTGGCCTGAAAGATCGCGGAATGATCGCTCCGGGCAAGCGCGCCGACATCGTTGCGATTGATAGCCTTGAGGGCTGTCATGCCCAGCTTGTTCTGGCAGGTGGGGTTGTTGTGAACGACGCCACGTTCGCCGCCCGAAAGGAAATCGCCCCGATTGGGCGCAACTCCGTAAAGGCCCCAAAGGTCCAGGCCGCGAGTTTTCGAACCCGCGCAAACCGGGTTGAAACCGATGTGATTGGCATTCGCGAAGGGCAAATTCTCACAGATCATCTCCACGAAGACATTCCGATCGAAGATGGCGATAAACGCCCCGATGTCACCCGTGATCTGGTGCGCATTTCCGTTGTCGAACGGCATGGGAAAAACGGCAACATCGCCACCGGGTTCGTCAAAGGGTTCGGATTGCAGGCCGGGGCAATTGCCTCAACCGTTTGCCATGATCACCACAACATTGCCTGCGTTGGCGTCGACTATGAGGACATGGCGGTTGCCGCCAATCGCTTGGGCGAGATTGAAGGTGGGTTCGTTGTTGTAAAGGGCGGCAAGGTTTTGGCCGAATTGGCACTGCCGGTTGCCGGTTTGATGAGCCTTCTGAGCTTTGAAGAGGTGCGCGACAAGCTGGTCGATCTGCGCAAGGCGGCGCGCGATCTTGGCGTCACACTCGAAGAACCGTTCTTGCAACTGGCCTTTTTGGCGCTCCCGGTGATCCCCGCTTTGAAGATCACCGATCGCGGTATGGTCGATGTGACTCGCTTCGAAATTATTGGCTAAGGGTCAGGCTGGGCGCTGAAATTCCGTACACGGAATTTGCAAAAGTTTTGCAAAACTTTTGGTCGCGCCCGCCTCACAGCCTGTTCAGCAAATCCACCGTTGGCCAAGCGTCAGCCGGTAGTCCAAGTTTGACCTGAACATCGCGGACCGCAGCGCGTGTCCCCGCACCCAAGATCCCATCGACCTTGCCCACATCATAGCCCATGCCTTGCAGCTTGGTTTGCAGGGTTTTCATTTGATCCCCGGTAAGGCCTTGTTTTGGGTTGCCGGCGTCATAAACCGGGGCCCCTTCGAGACGCGTGCCAAAATAAGCGGCGGTCAGAACATAGGTAAAGCTTTGGTTCCACTCAAAATAGACATTGAAATTTGGGTAAGCCAAAAAGCTTGGCCCCCCGCGCCCTTGCGGCAACAAAATGGACGAGGCCAACCGTCCGTCATCCAAAACCCCCTGACGGGCGCGCACGCCCATTTGTTCCCATTCCGCAACCGTATGCGTTGTTTGCAACCCGGCCTTGGACCAATCAAACCCGTCGGGCAGTTCCACCTCTTGCAGCCATGGCTCACCCGGTCGCCAGCCCAGATGCGACAGCATTTTCGCCCCAGACAACAAGGCATCCGCCGGAGAGGTTTTGAGAGTCACACGCCCGTCACCATCGCCATCGACACCGTTTTCCAGAATGTCCTTGGGCAGCATTTGCACCATGCCGATCTCACCCGCCCAAGCGCCGGTGGTTGTGTCGGGGTCAAAATCCCCCTGTGCATAAAGAGACAGGGCCGAAAACACCTGGGGGCGGAAAATTTCGGGACGGCGACAGTCATGTGCCA
The DNA here is from genome assembly GCF_058892305.1 of Pelagimonas sp. Lineage (NCBI taxonomy): Bacteria > Pseudomonadati > Pseudomonadota > Alphaproteobacteria > Rhodobacterales > Roseobacteraceae > Pelagimonas > Pelagimonas sp. The sequence continues at coordinate 117,724 of NZ_JBZXVN010000032.1, read as the reverse complement.
AGGTCACCAGCGCATTGGCCGTGTTGAAATCCCCCTGAAACGACCCGTAATCGGTTTCAAACGCCCAAAAGGCCAGCAAAACCCCGGGCGCAATACCATAGTCGGTTTGGATACGATCAAAGACCGACGCATAGGTGCGCCCCATCTGACGCCCTTTATCCAAGCGGTTTTGGCTGATCAGCTTGCGCGAAAAGGTGATGAACGGGTCCTGAAAAATACCCTGCCTGCGATCCGCTTTCAAAACGCTCGGGCTATGCTGAATACCGTCAAAAAACCGCCGGGTCATATCGGGATCATGCCCACTGGCCACGGCCTCTGCCGCCATATCCGTTTTGAATTGGGCAAAGCCGCCCCCACAGGGAACATCTTGGGCCGAGACGGCTCCTGCCATCACGATTCCTGCTATCGCTACCAGTTTGCGCATCACATCCTCTTTTTTCATTTATTGTTCAGACTATCAGCAGGTATTTGCGCGGCAAGGCACATTCCCGCTCAAGCACAAATTTGTTCTCCATTTGTTCAAAATCTTTACGTGGCGGTTAACTCTTTGTTAGGGATTCTGAAAGAAACGTAACGCCACATTGACTCGTATCCAGGAGGCCCACTTGAACGTACTGATAGTGGAAAGCCAAATTCCCCTCGCCAACCTTTGGCTTCGTCACCTGGAACGACTGGGGGCCGAGGTGTGCATTGCCAGTTCGCAAGAACAGGCAACCGATCTGATCACCGAAACCGACTTCGATGTCATTGTTTTGGATCTCGTCCTGCTAGAAGGCAGCGCGCTCGCCGTGTCCGATTTCGCCCAATATCGGCGCCCTCAGGCGCGCGTGGTTTTTGTGACGAACTCCTCCTTTTTCTCGGATGGGTCGATCTTTCGGCATTGCGCCAATGCCTGCGCCTTTTTGCCCAGCACCACGCCACCAAGTGATCTGGCGACGATGGTCGAGCATTACGCGCAGGTTCATTAACGTCAGACCTCGAACCGCAGCTCGCGCCCATGCGGTTCAGCGAAATCCAACATTGGCCCCGCTGGAATGATCCGATGCGGGTTAATTGACGGATGACTATAGTGATAGTGGCGGCTGATCTGATCAAAATCCACTGTTCCGGCGACCCCCGGCCATTGATACAACTCGCGTAGATAGGCCCAAATATTGGGGTAATCGACGATCCGCGCCCGATTGCATTTGAAATGGCCGTGATAGACCAGATCAAACCGAACCAGCGTTGTGAACAACCGCCAATCGGCTTCGGTCAGGCAATTGCACATCAAATAGCGATGCGCCGACAGCCGTTCTTCCAGCCACTCCAACGTCTCAAACAAAGGCTCTATCGCCTCATCATAGGCCGCTTGTGTCGTCGCGAACCCGGCCTTGTACACGCCGTTATTGAGCGTGTGATAGATACGCTCGTTGACCAGCTCAATCTCATCCCGAATCTGTTCCGGCCAATAATCCTCGGTGTTGCCGGTCAGGCCATCAAAGGCGCTATTGAACATGCGAATGATCTCAGAGGATTCATTGGAAACGATAGTTTCCAGTTTTTTGTCCCACAAAATCGGCACCGTCACCCGCCCTGACGCCATTGGATTGGCCTTGAGGTAAATGTCACGGGCAAACGGCACACCGTAAAGCGTATCGCCTGATCCGCCCAAGTCGTCGCTTTGAAATGTCCAACCGTCTTGCAACATATCCGGGTGCACGGTGGACACCGTGATGATCTCCTCCAAACCCTTCAGAGCGCGGAAGATCAGGGTGCGGTGTGCCCAAGGACAGGCCATGCTAACATAAAGATGATAGCGCCCGGTCTCTGCCTTGAACCCGGCATCGCCCGTCGGCCCGGCGGATCCATCGGCGGTAATCCAATGACGATATGCCGAATCTTGTCGGACAAAGCGGCCTTTGTTTTTGCCCGTGTCATACCATTGGTCGTGCCATTCGCCGTCGATCAACAGGCCCATTTCAAACTCCTATCTGCTGTTGAGAAAGAGGTAACCGCTGTTGATCCGTGCGCAAATAGCCAGCCGCGCGCAGCTTTGGCGCGCCATCGCACAAAACGTTTGCGTGATCCGGCCGAAAGCACCGCCCGAAATCATTGGCTGAAATCACCGGCCGGTGTAGGACTTCCAGATATAGATCAAAAGCATCGCGCCCAATACGGCCCCAACAAGGCCCGCAAAAGCCCCCAGAACCGACAAGACGAACCTCAGAAGCAACCCACCAATCAACGCCCCGGCAATGCCGATACCAACAGTTTGCAACACACCGGTCTCAACCTTCATAAACCGTGTCGCCAAAAACCCGGCAGCCGCGCCGATAATCACCAAAAAAACAACTGACATGGCTTATTTCCTCCAATGCGTCGGGACAATGATCAACGCGCCAATCGAAGCCGCAATTGCATTCAGGCCCGGTGATCGAAACCCAAGCCCAAACATCAATTGCACAAAATAGGCCAAAAAGGCCCCACCAATACAGATGATGATGCTTTGCAAAATACCGTTATGGGTAAAACGGCTACGCTCCGAGGCATAGCCAACAATCCCGGCAATCACGACGGTGCCAATCAGGGTCGGGAACATGGGGGCCTCTTTGCGTTTATATGCCTGTTCTGCGCGTGACTTTAATATAGGAAGGCTTGGACGCAATCCCTATGACACGACCAAGGGGAAAGAGCGTGTCTCACTCCCCTAGTATTGTCCCCGTGGCCACCGGGTTGCCGCGCAAAAACACCTCGGCATCTTGCGCGCCTTTTCCGGCCCGCTGGGCCCGGGTGATGTGGACTGCACCCATTCCACAGGCAATGGTCAAACTGTCGTCAAGCGCTTGCCCCGGTTGCCCAGCCCCATCAACGACACGCGCGCCCAACAATTTGATGCGCTGACCGTTTTGCAGGGTCCAAGCACCGGGAAATGGTGACAAGCCGCGAATTTGGCCCGAAATTTGATCGGCACTCCGGGACCAATCAATCGCGGCCTCGGCCTTGTCGATCTTGGCGGCATAGGTCACGCCGTCCTCGGGCTGTACCTCTGGCACCAGATCGGGCAAGTGATCCAATGCCTCGCAAATCATCCGAGCGCCCATTTCCGACAACCGGTCATGCAAGCCGCCGGTGGTTTCTTCGGCCCCAATCGCCGTTACTTCGCGCAGCAAAACCGGCCCGGTATCAAGGCCCGCTTCCATCTGCATGATGCAAATGCCGGTCTCACCGTCGCCTTCTATGATAGCCCGATGAATGGGGGCCGCCCCGCGCCAGCGCGGCAGAAGCGAGGCGTGGATATTCAAACATCCCATTTTGGGCGCGTCCAAAATCACCTGTGGCAAGATCAATCCATAGGCCACAACCACAGCGACATCAGCTTCAAGCGCGGCAAAGTCGGCCTGCTCGGCCTCGCCCTTCAGGGACACGGGATGGCGCACCTCGTACCCCATCGCCGCGGCACGCGCATGAACGGCTGTGGGTCGGTCTTTCTTGCCGCGCCCGGCGGGACGTGGCGGCTGACAATAGACGGCGGCAATATCATGCCCCGCGTCGGCCAAAGCATCGAGCACAGGCACAGAAAAGTCCGGGCTTCCCATAAAGATCACACGCATCCGCTCACCTTTTCATCTCGCCAAATAAACTCCGGGGTGAATTGGCCGTTGGGCCCAAAGGGGCTGGCCCCTCCACCGGTTGAAAACCGCTACCGCGCCAGTTTCTGCGCCCGTTTGATCAACCGATCCCGTTTGACCTTGGACAGTTTGTCAAAATACATCTTGCCGTTCAAATGGTCGATCTGGTGCTGGACCGAGGTGGCCCAAAGCCCGACAAAGTCACGCTCAACCATATCGCCGTTGTGATCCATAAACCGCACCGTCACCGCGCGGGGGCGGTCAATTGGGGCCGAGACCCCCGGTAGGTTAGGGCTGGCTTCTTCATGCATGCGCAATTGCACCGAGGCGTGCAAAACCTCTGGATTGGCCATGCGGATCGCCTGCCCGCGTTCATCCGAACAATCCACCACCGCAAGGCGCAGCATCTCGCCAATTTGCGGCGCACCGAGGCCAACGCCCGGCATGGCATCCATGCTTTCGATCATGTCGATCCAAATCTGGCGGATGTCATCGGTGATCTCGGTCACAGGCTCGGCGACGGTCCGAAGGCGCTTGTCAGGCCATTGCAAGAAAGGGCGCACAGTCATGTCAAAGCCTCGTATTCTTTCAAAATTCGGGTGCGAAAGTCCTGCGACACCCGATCAAAATGCATCTTGCCGTCTAGGTGATCCAACTCGTGCTGGGCACAAATGGCCGCGAACCCTGTGAGTGTCTCGGTAAGACGTTCACCGTCGGCATTTGTATAGCGCAGCTCGATTTGCGCCGAGCGTTCAACATCAACCAAAACACCGGGCATCGACAGGCAGCCTTCGGGGCCAATCACTGTGTCAACTGACGCAGCCACGATCTCGGGGTTAAGACAAACCATCGGCGTCTGTTCCCCATCTTTCCAGCCCACATCCATAACAAACAGCCGCTGCATCACGCCAATCTGGGGGGCCGCCAAGCCGCGCCCCGGCGCATCATACATGGTCTCGAACATGTCGCTGATCAGACCCGGATCGGGTGCGGCCACTGCGGCACAGACCTGCGACAAACAGCTATCGGGCCAAGTCAGGACCGGGCGAACACTCACACCCGTGCCCGCTCGCGTTTCAACTTCTGCATTTTGCGGGTGATCATCTGGCGCTTGAGCGGCTTGAGGTAGTCGATGAACAGCTTGCCGTTCAGATGGTCGATCTCATGCTGGACACAGGTCGCCCAAAGCCCGTCAAACTCTTCGCTTTGCGCCTTGCCGTGCTGATCCATCCACTGCACCTGAACCATCTTTGGGCGGGTGACTTCGGCATATTGATCCGGGATCGACAAACAGCCCTCTTCATAGACATTGATCTCATCCGAGCTGGCGACAACTTCGGGGTTGAACATCACCAAGGGGCGCGGCGGTCCATCCTCTTCCTTGACGCAATCCAAAACGATCAGGCGTTGCAAGATACCGATCTGTGGCGCAGCAAGGCCAATGCCCGGCGCATCATACATGGTTTCAAGCATATCATCGGCCAGTTTGCGCAATTCGTCAGAGGAATCAGCAACCGGGTCGCATAGCTTTTTCAGGCGCGGGTCGGGGTGGATGAGGATAGGACGTTTCATGGCCTCTCACTTAGGCAAATCCAACCCAATGCGCAAGCCAGCCCCCTTGCACCTGCTGCAAATACCGCTAGCGTCGGGCGCAACAGTAACCCCTTTCCCACCCGCCGCGGCACGCTCCAAATTCCGTGCACGGAATTTGCAAATTTCATCAATGAAATTTGGGACAAGACGCGGCGTGGGGCACAACAAGGACCCGACATGAGCCGCTTTGACGAAGAGATCGACCGCTTTGGCACCCATTCCGTAAAATGGGACATGATGGAGAAAATCTATGGCGTTCCTGCCAAGGATGGTTTGTCCATGTGGGTGGCCGATATGGATTTTCGCCCGCCCGCCTGCGTCCAAGACGCTTTGCAAGCCATGCTCGACCACGGCGTCTACGGCTATTTCGGTGACGACAGTGCCTATCTGAACGCCATTTGCTGGTGGATGGAAAACCGGCATGGTTGGAAAGTCGACCCCAAGTCGATTTTCACCACACACGGTTTGGTCAATGGCACTGCTATGTGTGTTCAAACCTACACCAACGCCGGTGATGGTGTTGTCCTATTCACCCCGGTCTATCACGCCTTTGCCCGCGTGATCCGTGCCGCCGGGCGCGAAGTGGTTGAATGCCCATTGGCCCAGCGTGATGGCCGCTATGAAATGGACTTCGACGCCTATGATTCGATGATGACCGGCAATGAGCGCATGGTTATCCTGTGCTCACCCCATAACCCCGGTGGCCGCGTCTGGACCCGCGCCGAACTTAAAGGCGTTGCCGAATTTGCCCGGCGTCACAACCTGATACTGGTCTCGGACGAAATTCACCACGATCTGGTTATGCCCGGCAACTCCCATATCCCGATGACCCTCGTGGACGACAACGTTTTGGAACGTCTGGTGATGCTCACCGCCACCACCAAAACCTTTAACGTCGCCGGAAGCCATGTCGGCAATGTCATCATCCCCAACGAAGACCTACGTGCGCGTTTTGCGGCCACGATGGCCGGCATGGGGATGTCGTCCAACTCCTTTGGCCTGTTTATGGCCACCGCCGCCTATTCCCCAGAAGGCGCGGAATGGGTGGATGAATTGGTTCAATACCTTGATGGCAATCGCAAAATATTTGATGCCGCCGTCAACGCCATTCCGGGCTTGGCCTCGATGGACATGCAATCCACCTACCTTGCTTGGGTCGATTTTGACGGCACAGGCATGACCCGCGACGAGTTCACAACCCGCGTGCAAAAAGACGCCCGGATTGCCGCCAACCTTGGGCCGACCTTTGGTTCGGGGGGCGAAAGCTTCCTGCGGTTCAATTTTGCGACACCGCGCGCCCGTGTGATCGAAGCTGGTGAACGTCTGCAAAAGGCCTTTGGCGATTTGCAATAAGACGGGGGAATTCCCAACTTAATCCTCACTTAATCCTGGCGGGGTGGTCGCGGCTTATACGTTGGCATCGACCACCCCCAAACCAGTGACCCGGCGCGCAAGGCAAAGGTGAGACAGGCACATAGCAAGCTCGCCATCGACACGCCGACCATTGGGGCAAACAAAAGCGCCAATGACCCAACCAAACAGCAGGTCACATAAAGCTCGCCCTGTTTGAGCACCAAAGGCACCTCATTGGCGACAACGTCACGCATCAATCCCCCGGCGCATCCCGTTGCAACGCCCATAACCAAAATGATCGTGCCGGGTTGCCCCATCGCCTGAGCAACGCCCGCCCCGGCGGCCACCGCAACGCCCAGCGCGGCCGCGTCAAGCCATAGGATCGCGCGATACCGGCTTTCGAGCATATGCGCCGTAAAAAACACCAAGATCGCCGCGCCACAGGCCACGGCCAGATAGGTCGGGCTATCAATCCAAATCGGGGTGCGATCAAGCAGAAGGTCGCGCAAGGTGCCGCCCCCCAGCCCCGTCAAACAGGCAAAGAACCCAAACCCAATCAGGTCAAGCTGGGCACGACTGGCCACCAAGGCTCCGGTCAAGGCAAAGACCAAAACCGCCGCGTGGTCGAGTATTGAGATTACGGTCATGCCCTGTCCCTCGCGCTCTTTTCGGGCCTCTTAGGATTTGCCGGGTTTGAACGGTGCCATGCCTTCGCGCGCCAACTCGTCGGCGCGCTCGTTTTCGGCGTGGCCCGCGTGGCCCTTGATCCATTTCCAGGTCACGTCGTGGCGCACCTGCGCTTCGTCCAGCCGCTGCCATAGGTCGACATTCTTGACCGGTTTCTTGGCCGCGGTTTTCCAGCCATTGCGCTTCCACCCATGGATCCAACCGGTCACACCGTTTTTAACATAGGCGCTATCGGTCACAACGGTCAAAGACGACGGTTTGGCCAATGTTTCCAAGGCCATGATCGCCGCCATCAATTCCATACGGTTGTTGGTTGTTTCGGCCTCACCGCCGTTTAGCGTGCGCTCTTTGAGGATGCTCTCGCCATCCTTGGCAAAGAGCAAAACACCCCAGCCACCGGGGCCGGGATTCCCAGAGCAAGCTCCGTCAGTATAGGCATAGAGATCAGGCATAAGCGGTCATCAAAATATAAGGGTCATCGGTTCCAGCAAGGCCTTTGCCCGTGCCGCGAACCGCTTCAATAGCAGTGAACCCAGACTGTGCAAGCCTCTCGCGCAACTCCTCTTCGGAATAGTAGCTATAAAACCGGCCCAGCGCGTCGCGTTCTTCGCCTTGGCCAAGTTTCATGCCCAAGAACAGCACACCACCGGGGCGCAAAGCGCGGTGCACCGCCGCCACATGGCGCGGAAACTCGGTTCGCGGCGCATGAAGGAGTGAGAAGCTTGCCCAGACCGCATTATATGCGGCCCGTTCGGTCACATCGTCAAAACGGCCCAGCCGGGCGTCGACGCCCAACGCCTTGGCGGCGGATACAAATTCCGGTGTCGCATCTAGCGCTGTGACTTGGTGACCGGCCTCCATCATCTCGGCGGCCTGCAAACCGGGGCCACATCCCAAGTCAAGAATATGCGATTGCGGCGGCAGTTTTCCCAAGAACCCCGCCAAAGCCTCGGCTTGGGTGCCCGTCACCGGAACAGACACGTATTCGTCAACCCGTTCACCATAGACGTCGAGGGTGGTCTTATCCGTCATCAGGCGCGTTCCAGCGCCAAACGCCCAGCCAAAGCAGCAAAGACAGCCGCAAAGGAGCGGTTCAACCACCGCATCACCCGCTCGCTTCCCAACAACCATCGCCGGGCCAGAGATGCAAAAGCCCCATAGGCCGCAAAAATCCCAAAGGTCATCGCCATAAACACCCCGCCCAACACGGTCATCTCAAGGCTTGCGGTTGCCGGGTTGCCGGACAGGAACGGCGGCAAAAGAGCAAGGAAAAAGATCGACAGCTTTGGGTTCAAGATGTTGATCAACGCGGCACGGCGGGCGATGCGCCAAGCCGGTTCGGCGCTCTTTTCCGCACTTAGGCTAAGCGCGCCACCCGAGCGCAGGCTTTGCCATGCCAGCCAGAGCAGATACGCCACCCCGGCAAATTTCACGATGTTGAAAGCGACAGCAGAGGCATGCAAGACCGCCGCCAAACCCAAGGTCGCAGCAAGCAAATGCGGAACAATTCCAAGCGTACAGCCAAAAGCCGCCGCCAGAGAGGGGCCACGCCCCTGCCCCAAACCAATTGCCAGTGTATATAGAACGCCGGTGCCCGGCGCGAGAACCACAACAAATGCGGTCAATAGGAACTGTAGTGAAATCATCAATCGCCTCCCGAACGTTAGACCTAACGTACGGTGGCGCAAGGAATTGCCAAGTCTTTTTCTGCAGTCTTCCCCACGCTGCAGCACCGAAGATGACAAACAGGCGGACACCCCCGCCCCAATTGATCACAAGGATGCCCTATCAAGCTCCTTATCGGGTATCACAGGGTTTACGCCCCTGTGATCATGTCGCCCCTCCGGGGACGGCGGCGATCTTCTCTTTTTCAACGCGCCATACCAACGGCGACCTATCCCCTTCCCCCACAAGCCTGTCGCTGATGCGGGCGCTCCCTGTGCGCGCGCCAAGCCACCCCGATTTGTTCGGAGCGCAGGGGCGGGCGGGTGGGCTGTGCTGCGAAGAAAGCGGGGTGGCTTGGGTCTAGGCTTTTTGGCGCAACACCCGTGGCACTTTGAACTCAACGTTCTCTTCGGCGGTTTCCACCAGCTCGACGCGCAGATCAAACCGCGCCCGAAAGGCATCTATCACCTCTTCAATCAACACTTCTGGCGCAGAGGCCCCGGCCGTAATCCCCACCGATCCGATATTCCCTAAAGCGCGCCAATCAATGTCGGTGGCCCGCTGAACAAGCTGCGCATAGTCACAGCCATTCTTGCGCGCCACTTCAACCAAGCGCTTGGAGTTTGACGAATTGGGGGCCCCCACCACCAGCAAGGCATCACAATCCGGTGCAATGGCTTTGACCGCCTCTTGGCGGTTGGTGGTGGCGTAACAAATGTCTTCTTTGTGCGGCCCAACAATCGCCGGGAACCGTTTGTTCAACGCCGCGACGATGCCTTTGGTATCATCCACCGACAAAGTGGTTTGCGTGACAAAGGCCAAACGCGCGGGGTCGCGCACCTCAACCGTCTCAACATCGGCTTCGGTCTCAACCAACAAGACCTCGCCATCGGGCAACTGGCCCATGGTGCCGACGGTTTCGGGATGTCCCTCATGGCCGATCATAATCATCTGCAACCCGGCTTCGGCATGGCGTTGCGCTTCGATATGCACTTTGGACACCAGTGGACAGGTCGCATCGACAAAGACCATTTCACGCCGCGACGCCTCCGCAGGTACCGATTTCGGCACCCCATGGGCGGAAAAGATCACCGGGCGATCATCGGGGCATTCTTCAAGCTCTTCGACAAACACCGCCCCTTTGGCGCGCAGATCATCGACGACATATTTGTTGTGCACGATCTCATGGCGCACATAAACCGGAGCGCCCCACTTCTCGATCGCCATTTCGACAATCTTAATCGCCCGATCAACACCTGCGCAAAAGCCGCGCGGTGCCGCGAGGTATAAGGTCAGAGCTTGGGTCATGGCGTCACTCCTAAACGTCATCCTGTTCAAAACGACCTATAGACAATGTGGGTGCATCGTCCAGCCCGACAACCCAACGATGTCACGTTTTCGTGTCTTGACCTTCCACCGACTGGAAGACCGATCACCGATCAAAAAAGGACAACTCTATGACCCGAACTTTGCGCTTTTCTCTTGTTGGGTTGGCCGTTATCGGCGGCATCGCCACAGCGGCCTATCTTTGGCAAAGCAAACCTGCGAACGCCAATGGGCTTTTGCCCTATCAAGACGCTGACCGCATCGCCAAGGGCGCAAAAATCTACGAAGACGCCTGTGCCTCTTGTCACGGGGATCAATTGCAGGGTGAACCCAATTGGCGCGAACGGGACGCAGACGGCTATTTGCCCGCGCCGCCCCATGATGAAACCGGGCATACATGGCACCATCCGGATGGGCAATTGATCCAGATCGTCGCGTTGGGAACAGAAACCATCGTTGGCAATGGCTATCAATCCAACATGATTGGGTTTGCCGACAGTCTGGAACCGCAAGACATTGTCGATGTTTTGGCCTTTATCAAAAGCACATGGCCCGATCATGTCATCCTTCGCCATAACGACATCAACGCGCGCGCCAAATAATCGCCCCTGACGAGATCGTCGCGACAACCAGCCAACTGCCACGACAAAGGCCGCCCAGAATTCTGAGCGGCCTTGCGTTGTTCACAAGGGCAACCCTCATCCCCATGAGGCTGCCCTTGGCGGTTTATTGGCCCGTTGCCACTTCAAAGTTGCGCTCAATCGGATTCTCACGCGGCGGGCGCCCGATGACGTCGCGCAGCTCATCCAACTCGATGAAGTTATCGCACTGACGACGGAGTTCATCGGCGATCATCGGCGGCTGGCTACGGATGGTCGACACGACCGACACGCGCACACCCTGACGCTGAAGTGATTCGATAAGCGGGCGGAAATCTCCGTCGCCAGAGAACAGAACCACGTGGTCGACACGCGGTGCCAATTCCATCGCATCGACGGTAAGCTCGATATCCATGTTGCCTTTGACCTTACGACGGCCTTGGGCATCGGTGTACTCCTTGGCCGGTTTGGTGACCATGGTAAAGCCGTTGTAGTGCAACCAATCTACCAACGGGCGGATCGGCGAATATTCGTCATTTTCGAGCAGAGCCGTGTAGTAAAAAGCGCGAACCATTTTACCGCGACGCGCGAACTCTTGGCGGAGCAACTTGTAGTCAATGTCGAATCCAAGCGCTTTGGCTGCGGCATATAAGTTCGACCCATCGATGAACAGCGCAAGCCGTTCGTCTTTGTAGAACATCGAAAAGTCCTTTCATGTAATGTAATCCGCGAAGAAGTGTGTGAGTGATGCGGATCAGATCAGATACAGTAAAGAATATGGGAACAGGTGCAAGAACCCGAACCTGTGCAAAAGGATAGACGGAACTGTTCTATGGTACAAGAATTCTTAATAGCGCTGGGGTCAAACCTCGGTGAGGGGCACAATAACCCTTTGAAAACAGTTAGAAACGCTATTCTCGAAATGGCACATGTCGGATTCACCATACGTCGCGTAAGTCGCTTTTTTGTGACACCTTGTTTTCCGGCCGGGGCCGGGCCTGACTATATCAATGCCTGTACAACCGTCGACAGCCAGCATTCTGCCCAAACAGTTTTGCAGCATCTGCACGACATTGAGGCCGCGTTTGGGCGCGAACGGGTTCAACGATGGGGCAGTCGCACGTTGGACCTTGACTTGATCGCGATGGACGACGCCGTGATGCCCTCGGATCGGGTTCATGAAGAGTGGCGCAACCTGCCGCTTGAGGCGCAAAAAATCCGTGCGCCCGATGACTTGATCCTGCCACATCCTCGGATGCATGAACGCGCTTTCGTGCTTGTTCCGCTCTGTGACATCGCTCCGAACTGGCAGCATCCGGTCTTGGGAACCACGGTGCGTGAGATGACGAACGCCCTGCCCCAAGCTTTGCGCGACGAGGTTCGACCAATCTAATCCGATTTGGCTTGTCAAGCCCTTGGAGCCACGCTAAAAGCGCAACTTCGTATACACCCAACAAAGGTAGTCGCCCCATGGCCCGCGTGACCGTTGAAGATTGCGTTGACAAGGTTCCCAACCGGTTTGAACTGGTGATGCTTGCCGCCCATCGGGCGCGCGAAGTGTCTGCTGGTGCAGCGATAACTGTGGATCGTGACAACGATAAAAACCCCGTTGTTGCCCTGCGCGAAATCGCAGATGAAACACAGTCGGTCGAAGAACTGCGTGAACGTCTGATCGAATCGAACCAGACTCAGATCGAAGTTGACGAACCAGAAGAAGACGCCATGGCGCTTTTGATGGGGGCGGAACAGGACAAGCCGCAAGACGACGACATGTCCGAAGAGAAATTGCTGCGTGCCCTGATGGAAGCGCAAGGTCAGGGCTAAGCCTGACAATTTTGGGGGATAAAGGCGCCCTATGATCGCCGCAGAAGACCTTGTTGCCCTTGTTCGCAACTACAACCCCAAGACCAACGAAAAGCTGATCCTCGCGGCCTATGATTATGGCCGCGAGATGCACGAAGGCCAGTTCCGCAAGTCGGGTGAGCCTTATTTTACCCATCCCGTCGCCGTTGCCGCCATTCTAACCGAGCAACAGCTGGATGACGCCACCATCATCACCGCCCTGCTGCACGACACGATCGAAGACACGCGTAGCACCTATACCGAAGTCTCTGAGAAATTCGGGCGTGAGATCGCCGATCTGGTCGATGGTGTGACCAAGCTGACCAACCTTCAGCTGTCGAGCACCGAAACCCAACAGGCCGAGAATTTCCGCAAACTGTTCATGGCGATGTCCAAGGACATGCGGGTGATTTTGGTCAAACTCGCCGACCGTCTGCACAACATGCGCACCATCCGCGCCATGAAGACCGAAAAGCAGATCAAGAAGGCGCGTGAAACCATGGATATCTATGCGCCGCTTGCCGGTCGTATGGGGATGCAATGGATGCGCGAAGAGCTTGAGGATTTGGCCTTTCGCGTGCTGAACCCCGAGGGGCGTAGCAGCATCATCCGCCGCTTTATCACACTGCAAAAAGAAACCGGCGATGTGATCCACCGCATCACCGGCGACATGCGCCACGAGCTTGGCAAGGTCGGGATCGAGGCCGAGGTCTTTGGTCGCGCCAAGAAACCCTATTCGATCTGGCGCAAAATGCAGGAAAAGCAGATCGGCTTTTCCCGTCTTTCCGACATTTACGGCTTTCGTATCATCACTCTGAACGAAGCGGAATGCTATGCCGCGCTCGGTGCTATCCACCAACGTTGGCGCGCGGTGCCGGGCCGTTTCAAAGACTACATTAGCCAGCCGAAATCAAACGGTTACCGCTCTATCCACACCACCGTCTCGGGGCGCGATGGCAAGCGTGTTGAGGTGCAAATTCGCACCCGTCAAATGCACGAAGTTGCCGAAACCGGTGTGGCGGCGCATTGGTCCTACAAGGATGGTCAGCGCGCCGAAAACCCGTTTGCCGTTGATCCGGCGAAATGGATTGCCTCGCTCACCGAACAGTTTGACGAAGACGACGATCACGACGAGTTCCTCGAAGCTGTCAAGCTTGAGATGTATTCGGACAAGGTGTTCTGTTTCACGCCCAAGGGCGATGTTGTGAAGCTCCCCAAGGGCGCAACGCCGTTGGATTACGCCTATCAGATTCACACCCGGATCGGCTCCAAATGTGTCGGGGCCAAGGTCGATGGCATCCGCGTGCCGCTTTGGACACGGTTGAAAAACGGGCAGTCCGTGGAAATCATCATCGCCGAAGGGCAAACACCTCAGGCGACTTGGCTCGACATTGCGACCACCGGCAAAGCCAAAACCGCGATCCGCCGTTCGCTGCGCGAAGCCAACAAAGAGCGCTATGTCAAACTCGGGGCGGAACTTGCCCGCGCGGCGTTTGAAAACAATGGCAAGAAAGCCACCGATAAGGTGCTTGAAAAGGCTGCTGCAACCCTGCGATTTGGCGACACGGATACTTTGCTTGCCCGGTTGGGCAGCGCCGAAGTCACCGCGCGCGAGGTCGTTGAAGCGGTTTACCCCGACCTAGCGATTCGCAATGAGGCCGAGATTGACGCCGGCCGCGCCGTTGTAGGCCTTGAACATGGGCAGGGATTTGCCCGTGCGGCATGTTGTCAGCCCCTGCCCGGTGAACGGATCATCGGCTTGGCACGCCGCGGCCGCGGGGTGGCCGTTCACACCATAGATTGCGGGGCTTTGGCCGATTTTGAGGATCAACCAGAACGCTGGTTAGACTTGCATTGGGCGGAAGGCAATCACCCTCCGGTTTATACGGTGACCCTCGAATTGACCATTGGGAATGACGCAGGCGTGCTGGGACGGATTTGCACATTGATTGGGGAGCGTAAGGCCAATATCTCAGACTTGAAATTTGTCGACCGGAAACCTGATTTTTACAGACTTCTGGTTGATGTTGATCTGAGAGACGCAGAGCATCTCCATACGGTGATGTCCGCAGTAGAAGCAGAAAGCAACGTCGCCTCGGTTGAGCGGCGCCGTGATCCCGCTTTGGCCGCTGCGCCTACTCCGACGGAGTGATTTGAAAGGAAGACTGTGGTCTTCAAACGACGTGACAGGCGCCCGATCTGGAAGATCGTGCTCGAGTTCTTCTGGCCGCGTGGCGGCTGGGGGCGCGCCGCGCGTTACGTCAAACACCGTCTGCACCGCCTGCCTGATCCGCCCCATCGCATTGCACGCGGTATTTTCGCCGGGGTTTTCACCACCTTCACGCCGTTTTACGGGCTACATTTTCTGACCGCCGCTTTGATTTCTTGGGCGATGCGCGGAAACTTCCTTGCCGCGATCCTGTCGACCTTTTTCGGCAACCCGCTGACCTATGTGCCCATTGGCGTTGCGTCGATGACCACGGGGACGTGGTTGCTCGGGCTGGAGAACACGGGTGAACATGGTGGTTTGGCGCATAAATTTGTCAAAGCGGGCGAAGATTTGTGGGACAACCTCGTTGCGCTTTTCAATGGGTCCGATGTCGATTGGACGGATCTTTTGATCTTTTATGACGAGGTGTTCTATCCTTACATGATCGGCGGCATCATCCCCGGTCTGATCACCGCGACCGTGTGTTATTACATCTCGCTGCCACTGATCACCGCCTATCAGAACCGTCGCAAGGGCGCCCTCAAGGCGCGGCTGGCGGCGCTACGCAAGAAAAAGGCCGACAACAACGCCAAGTGATCCGTTTAGCGGGTTGGAGCGCACAGGCTTCCCTCATATGATCAAATTCGACTCGCCATTGCGAGCCTGATTTCAGACGGGGTATCGACCATGACCAACTATGCCGGACGCTTGCGCCTTGGGGTGAACATTGACCATGTGGCCACCGTACGAAATGCCCGTGGTGGGGCCTATCCCGACCCGATCCGCGCCGCAAAACTGGCCGAGGAGGCCGGGGCCGATGGCATTACTGCCCACCTGCGCGAAGACCGTCGACACATCACCGATCCCGACATTGACGGGTTGATGGCGGCACTATCTGTGCCTCTTAACTTTGAAATGGCCGCAACGGACGAGATGCAAGCCATCGCCCTGCGCCACAAGCCGCACGCGGTCTGCATCGTGCCCGAAAAGCGGGAAGAGCGGACCACCGAAGGCGGGCTTGAGGTTGCGCGCGAAGAAAACAAGCTGGCGCATTTCATTGCCCCGCTGCGCGATGTTGGTTGCCGCGTGTCGATCTTTATCGCCGCCGATCAAAAGCAGATCGACGCCGCCAATCGCATTGGTGCACAGGTCATCGAGCTGCACACCGGGGCCTATTGCGATTTCCATGCCGAAGGCAAGTTTGACGAGCGCGATGAAGAGCTGGCCCGTTTGCGTGATATGTGTGCCTATGCGCATGCGCTGGGGCTTGAGGTTCATGCCGGTCACGGGTTGACCTATGACACGGTACAGCCCATCGCGGCCTTCCCCGAAGTGATGGAGCTCAACATCGGGCACTTCTTGATTGGCGAAAGCATCTTTCGTGGCCTTCAACCCGCCATCGCCGAAATGCGGCGTCTCATGGACGAGACGCGCACCTAACGTTTGGAGTATCTCGTGAGCATCAACCTAACCCGCTACACCGTCATCTATGTGCTGGCCATCGCCATTTTGATGGCAATTTCCATTGCTCTGGAAACCTTTACCAGCATTGAAATGCCAACCGGTGTGTCAACCGTTTTGCCGGTCATGATGGCCGCCATGCTAGAAGGGCAACGCCATGCCCGCGAAACCAAGCAGCCACTTGAATCGAGTGACGCATGGAAATCAGCGCTGGCGGCCACGGGTATCGTCATCGTGGTATCAATTTTGCTTGTCGCCGCATTCTTTGTTCTTGTTCCCGGTTTTGCCGGGCTCTTTGCGGCGCTGGGGTCGGTCGCGCTTGTGATACTTGTCGCCATCAGCCTTATCGTCGTTTTGCTCACCAATCGCTTTGCCCTAACCATGGGGGCCAAGAACGAATTGAAAGCGCAGGCCAAGCGCAACGCGTAAGGTATACCGGGCATAGCGTTTTGCCAAAGTCATGCTACCCTGCCTAAAACCCCACGTCAGGAGTTCCAGATGTTGCGCCCAATCCTAGCCGTCCTCACCCTTGCAAGCGCCCCGGCCATGGCCGCCGATGTTCAAGTCTTGGATTGTGATTGGCAGTCAAATGCTCGCAATATCGTCGAACCTTGGGAGGCCAACACCCGCACCTTTTCCAACGGCAAAACCCGCATAGCGGCGCTGGATACCATCGAACCGGCTGCGGGTTGGGCTTATGTTTTGGTTCTATCGCCGCCCTATGACGAACTAGGCAGCCGCCAATGCAAAGTGATTGGCATGAACGGCATGGGCTTTGCCGGGATGGATTTCAGCCAAATGCAAAGCAGCTATGACCCAAATCGCGGTTTGTCTTTTACCGTCCCTGTGGCTGAGTACAATTTTGACACCGGTGCCGGGGTGCCGCGCCTTTTGTGGTTTCAACTCAATCAGGCCACCGGCGCGATCCTGACCGACCTACGTTAGGCAATTCACTATATGATCATTGGAATAGGCACCGATTTGGCCAACATCGACCGGATTCAAGGTACTTTGGATCGTTTCGGAGATCGGTTTCGCAACCGGATTTTCACAGAAACCGAGCAACGAAAATCAGAGCGGCGCCATGACGTCGCCGGCACCTATGCCAAACGCTGGGCCGCCAAAGAGGCCTGTTCCAAGGCGCTTGGCACCGGGTTGCGGATGGGCATCGCCTGGAAAGACATGTCGGTGACCAACCTGAAAACCGGCCAACCGGTGATGGAAGTGACGGGTTGGGCCAAGGAGCGGCTCGATAGCCTAACCCCCGCAGGGCATGAGGCCATTATTCACGTCACACTAACCGATGACCACCCTTGGGCTCAGGCGATGGTTCTCATCGAGGCCCGCCCCATGCCAGCGAACACGCCAGAGACGCAAACAACCTGAATTCTCAGGGCAAAGCACGACGGTGAAAGCGACAATCCGGCCTAGCGCGGCTTGACTCCAACGCCGCCCCCCCGCATGAAGCGATGAGATTTTCAGGCAAGGAAGAAACGCATGTCGGCCAAGGAAAAAAAGAGCGGCGGGATCGTCGAGACGATCAAAACCGTGGTCTACGCTCTGGTGATCGCTGGTGTTTTCCGCTCCTTGTTCTTTCAACCGTTTTGGATTCCATCGGGGTCAATGAAAGACACCTTGCTGATCGGTGACTTCCTCTTCGTCAATAAAATGGCCTACGGCTATTCATATGCCTCTTGCCCGACTGTGATTATCGGCGTGTTGGGTATCAACGTCGACGCAGGCGATATCTGCGGTTGGGCAGATGGCGACAACACACGCTTGTTTGGGAACGAACCTGAGCGTGGAGATGTCGTTGTATTTCGCCACCCCGTTACCGGCCGCGATTTTATCAAACGCGTGATCGGCATGCCCGGTGACAAAGTACAGGTCAAACAGGGTCTGGTTTACATCAACGGAACCCCGGTCAAAGTAGAACGCGACGGGACCTTTGTTGAAGTCGCCGAACCACAGGGGCCCCAGCGGCTTTCGCCACGTTGTGAAAACGGCCCGGTTGGCCATGGCGGGGCCTGCGAAAAATCCAAGTTTATCGAAACCCTGCCCAATGGTCGCTCGCACAGCATTTTGAACATTGGCAATCAACCATCTGACAATACCTCGGTCTATTCCGTTCCCGAAGGTCACTTCTTCTTTATGGGCGACAATCGCGATAACTCTTCGGATAGTCGCGTACCAAACATCGTCAACGGTGTGGGTTTTGTCCCGTTCGAAAACCTGATTGGTCGGGCGGATCGCGTCATGTTCTCATCAGCTGGCACATCCATGTTATATTTCTGGACGTGGCGCAGCGATCGGTTTTTTAAAGCAGTCCAATGAAGGTTTCCGCAGATCTGATCGCCTTGCAAGACCGGCTGGGGTACACATTCTCCAAGCCCGACTTGCTGCGCCAATCGGTGACCCATAGCTCGATGTCGAGCCCAGCGCGCAGCGACAACCAGCGGCTTGAGTTTCTGGGGGATCGGGTTCTTGGCCTTGTTATGTCCGAGGCGCTTTTGCTTCATGATCTCGAGGCCACCGAAGGTGTGCTTGCGCCACGCTTCAACGCCTTGGTACGCAAGGAAACCTGTGCGGATGTCGCCCGTGAAATTGACCTCGGCGCGGCCCTAAAGCTTGGCCGGTCCGAGCAAATGTCCGGTGGGCGGCGCAAGCTGGCCCTTTTGGGCGATGCCATGGAAGCGGTGATTGCCGCGGTCTATATTGATGGTGGTTTTGACGCCGCCAAAGAGCTTATTTTGCGCCTTTGGGGCAAGCGGATCGAAAGCGTCGAAAGCGACGCCAAAGACGCGAAAACCGCGCTACAGGAATGGGCGCAAGCCCGTGGGCTAGAACCGCCGAAATACGACCAAACCTCTCGATCAGGGCCGGATCACGCCCCGGTCTTTACCATCGAGGCGCGCCTTACCTCTGGTCAAACGTCCACCGCAACGGCCGGGTCCAAACGTCAGGCAGAACAGGCCGCCGCCAAGGCATTGCTCGACAAGCTATCCTAGGGCGATGGTCAAACCTTAGTTAAACGGAATAGACATCCGAAGCTGAACGGTCTCAATACCCGGGTTTTCATCATAAATGCCGGCGTTTGACCTGTGATCATAGCTTGCCGCGAACCGCCAACCCCGGCGGTTTTCGTAGCCAAATTCAATGCCGGATCTGAATTCTAACGGCCCGCCAAGATCAAACCCACCATTGTCCAGATAAAGGCCCGGCATGGCGTGCAATTCGGTGTAAAACGGCGTGTTGCCAAAATCGAGTTTATAGGTCTGCCCAAAGCCCACCCAAACTTCGCCGTTTTCACCAACCGAGGCACCAACTGCGTTTCCAAACGGCCCAATTTTCAAGCCCAAGTCATAGCGCAGATACACTTCTGATGCAGGTCCTGCCTGGCGCTCAAGAACTTCGCCCATCGAAAAGGCAAGGCGCGGGCTATCGTGCGACCTGCCCATACAACCGTCCGCCGTTCCACAGTGGTTTGTGCTCATATCCGCCAAACCGAGAACCAACATTAGAACTGCAAAAGTACCATCAGCCATGGAATCCGCCTCCTGTTGGGTCAATCCATGGAACAGTTTTGTCCAACTGTCTAGAGACAGAGCCCACTAATTTGGGATGCATCGTTTGACAGATTTTGGTCCAGACGAGGCATGTGCCAGCCGCAAAAGTGATCTCTTTCCACGGCATATAACGCGGGCTGGGCAAAACCCACGCGCCTGATACCGCGCATTTGTCTTGCCAAGCATCTCAAATTTATGGGTCCTGCCCCTAGGCAAAGGCCGTCAAATTTCCAAGTATCGCCCTCCTCAGAGGTTGGCGTTTGCTGGCTTTGCGCACGCCCGCCAAAGCCAGTAAAAATCGCAAGCTAGGCCGCATCAAACCCGACGGCAAGACGCACGCCTTGGTCGATGGCACGCTTGGCGTCAAGTTCGGCGGCGACATCCGCCCCACCGATGACATGCACGGTTTGCCCAGAGGCCTCCAAGTCATCGGCCAAGCTGCGCTCAGACAGCTGACCGGCACACAAGATGACGTTGTCACAGGCGATCACCTCAGGGTTTTCGCGCGCCTCGCCATAAGAAATATGCAGGCCCTCATCGTCGATGCGTTCGTAATTCACGCCCGCCTTCATCTGTACGTTTTTCATCTGAAGCGCGGCGCGATGAATCCAGCCGGTGGTTTTACCCAAACGCTTGCCGGGCTTCTCTTTCTTGCGCTGCAACACCGTGACCTCTCGGATGGCGGCGTCGGGCTGTGGCCCTTCGGGGGCCAAGCCGCCACGGGCATCGGCCGGGTCGGTGACGCCCCATTCCTTCATCCATTCTGGTAGGTTTTCGGTCGGGCTTTCGTCCGTTACAAGAAATTCGGCGATGTCATAGCCAATGCCACCCGCACCGATCACAGCGACCTTTTTGCCGACCTCGGCCTTGTGGCGCAGCACGTCGATATAGCTCAAAACCTTTGGGTGATCTTGGCCGTCAATGCCGGGATCGCGCGGGGTGACGCCGGTGGCAATCACCACCTCATCATAGCCCTGCAACATCTCGGCCGTCGCCTCGGTGCCAAGCTGAACGTTCACGCCGGTTTCCTTGACCATGGTCGCAAACCAATCAACAAGGCCCCAGAATTCCTCTTTGCCCGGCACTTGCTTGGCCATGTTCAACTGACCGCCAAGCTCTTTTGCGCGATCGATCAATGTCACATCATGGCCGACCTGCGCCGCGGTCATTGCCGTTGCCAAACCCGCCGGTCCGGCCCCAACCACCGCCACCTTTTTCGGCGTGGCGACGGGGGATAGATCGATCTGCGTTTCATAGGCGGCGCGCGGGTTGACCAAACAGGTCGAGACTTTGCCCGCAAAGGTGTGATCCAAACAGGCTTGGTTACAGGCGATACAGGGCGCGATGGTGTCGGCCCGACCCGCCGCCGCCTTGGCGACGAAATTGGCATCGGCAAGGAAGGGACGTGCAAGCGACACCATATCGGCACAGCCTTCGGCCAAAACATCCTCGGCCACCTCGGGCGAATTGATCCGGTTGGAGGTGATC
Organism: Pelagimonas sp.; assembly: GCF_058892305.1. Lineage (NCBI taxonomy): Bacteria > Pseudomonadati > Pseudomonadota > Alphaproteobacteria > Rhodobacterales > Roseobacteraceae > Pelagimonas > Pelagimonas sp. The sequence continues at coordinate 96,324 of NZ_JBZXVN010000032.1, read as the reverse complement.
ACCGGAATGCCAACCTTGCCCATTAGCTTTTTGGTCACCCAAGCAAAGGCGCGGCGCGGCACGCTTGTGGCGATGGTCGGAACCCGCGCTTCGTGCCAGCCGATGCCGGTGTTCAAAATCGTCGCCCCGGCCTTTTCGATTTCCTGCGCCAGCTGCACCACCTCATCAAAGGTCGAACCATTGGGGATCAGGTCGATCATGCTCAACCGGTAGATCACAATGAAATCGGGGCCAACCGCCTCGCGCACCCGTTTCACCACCTCAATCGGAAGGCGCATGCGGTTTTCATAAGAGCCGCCCCAGCGGTCAGTGCGTTTGTTGGTATGGGTAACAAGGAACTGGTTGAGGAAATAGCCCTCGGACCCCATGACCTCAACGCCGTCGTATCCGGCGCGCTGCGCTTGGGCGGCGGAATGGGCGATATCGGCGATCTGCTTTTCGATACCTTCTTCGTCTAACTCTTTGGGTGGAAACGGGGAAATTGGCGATTTCACCGGGCTTGCCGACACACATTCCGGCCCATAGGCATAGCGCCCGGCGTGCAAAATCTGCATCGCGATCTTGCCGCCCGCGTCATGAACACGGTCGGTAATCACCTTGTGATTAGCGATATCCTTGTCGGTGAAAAGCCCCGCCGCGCCGGGAAAAACGCCGCCTTCCATGTTGGGGGCCATGCCGCCAGTCACGATCAAACCAACATCACCGCGCGCCCGCTCTGCATAGAACTCGGCCACCGCGTTCCAGTCACCGCGTTCCTCAAGATTGGTGTGCATTGACCCCATCAACACGCGATTTTTCAGCGTGGTGAATCCCAGATCCAGCGGGGCAAGCATATGCGGGTAGTGGCTCATTTTGGCTCCTCCGTAAGCGCGACGCCCGCGACTTGGGACTTCGGTTCCAAAGGGGGCGGCTTTGCCAGCAGATCACACGATCCGCTTTACGTTGTCACCGCCTACGTCACGTCAGGAGTTTGGCGAAACCTTACGTTACCTTAACCTAAGTCAAGATAAACTATGCCGTTATGTATACATACCGATTATCATTCTCACATTTTTCAGTACGAGTGACATGCTAACATTTGATCCAAGTTACCTGTTGGAACACGTCCCGAAGGTGTTCCAAAAGAAGGGCCAGTTTCGGGATGCCTTTTATGGCAAATTGCTTGAACAAGCTCCCGAGCTGCGGCCGCATTTTGACCGGTATCCAATTGCAAAAACTCATATGATGGAACGGTTTATGATGGATTTGGTCAAATCCGCATCGACCGGTATCGGCATTGCCGATCTTGCAACCAGCTTTGCCGCCTCGCATGGGAAATTCAACCTTGTGGACCGTCACTTCACCGCCTGTGAAATCGCTATGAAACATGCGTTTTCACAGGTGAGTCAGGAACAATCTTCGATCCCCACCGATGCGGAACTCAACTTTCATATGTTCCTAGAGATCGTCTTTCATGAGTTGCGTAAAGCCAGTCAGAGCGCCGGGGAAGCCCCGCTACCCTGACCGCTTACGCGCGACGATAAAGCGGCTGATGTTCTGCTTGGGAAAGAACATCATCTCTTCTACGTCGAACCCGGCGTCAACCATCATCGCCTTTAACCGGTTTGGCCGAAAGGAATGAACCGGTTTGGGCGCTTTGCCGACCAGCTGCATTAACGCGATCAATGGGATGAACCATGGCTTGTTGCCCAAACAGGGGGTCTTGGAAATGAACAATCCGCCTTCGGGCAATTGGCTATGCACATGGGCCAGCGTCGCCACGGGATCGGCGACCAGATGGATCAGGTTGAACGCCAGAACCACATCATAGTTCCCCGGCGCGCGCCCGGCGTCGGCCACGTCAAAGGTTAGGTTTTCAACGCCGTCCCCCACACGCTTTTCATTGGCGATTTTGATCATTTCGCTCGAAATATCCGTGCCCGTATAGTGCCCCGCCGCATCGGCGAGTTTGAGCGCGGTTGTCCCGGTGCCACAGCCGATCTCCAGCACCGACATGTCGGGCGTGATCAACTCGCGCACCCGCGCCAGCGTCGCCTCGTAAGCGGGCATGTTGCCAATTGGGTCATTGGCGTATTTGCGGGCGATCTTGTCCCAAAACTGTGCGTGTTCCATCGAGTTGTCCTATGCGCTGTGTTCAAATCTGACTGGGGCATAGTTAGGCACCCTGCGTGGGTATTGAAATTGCCGCATTTGGCAGAGGGCCCATGCAATTCTGCATGTATCACCGCACAGCTGTCCAAAACCGGCCAATCCCCGCCACCGCGTTGCCCTACTCCTTAAAACCTCTGGCAAAACTGGCCAACCTGTTCACAATGGGGGGAAATCCCCTGTTTCGGAGTCTCATTGGTGATGCGTTTTCTCATTCTCGTCCTGTGCCTGACCGTCGTCCCGGCCTTGTCTTCGGCCCAGGATCGCAAGGCCGTTGAGCGGCAATTCCAAACTTGGTTGCAACAAACCATTTGGCCCGCTGCGCGCAAAAAGGGCGTGTCGCGCGCCGTCTACGAGGCGTCTTTGTCTGGTGTGTCCTTGAATTGGAAGTTGCCCGGTCTTGTGCCGCCGGGCGCAAAATCCGTACCGCGTCAGCAATCACAGGCTGAATTTGGCGCGCCATCGCGCTATTTCCGCCGTCAGTCCATTGATGGGGCTACCCGTGGTGGTCGCCAAATGGCCAAGGCCCACGCCAAATCCTTGGCCGCGGCGGAACGCAAAACCGGGGTGCCGGGGCGGATTATTCTCGGCATTTGGGGGCGTGAAAGCGGATATGGCAAGGTTCCGATACGCCACAACACCTTTGAAGTCCTTGCAACCAAAGGGTTTATGAGCACCCGAAAATCCTATTTCACCGGCGAACTCATCGCGGCGCTGCAAATCGTGCAGGCCGGGCATATTCGCGGCCAAAACATGAAAAGCAGCTGGGCGGGGGCCCTTGGTCAGCCGCAATTTATGCCCTCCAGTTTCCTCAAATATGCCGCCGATGGGAGTGGCGACGGACGCGCCGATATTTGGAGCTCCGAAGCGGATACCATCGCCTCGATTGCCAATTACCTCAAACGCCATGGCTGGCAAAAGGGTCGCGATTGGGGGTTCGAAGTCACGGTTCCCGCGACGGTCTCTTGCGCGCTCGAAGGGCCGGATCAGGGCCGGAAATTCCGGGACTGGGCCAAGATGGGGGTGCGCCGCACATCTGGAAAACCCTTTCCAGATAATGAGTTACGCCGCGAAGGCTTTTTGCTAATGCCCGCCGGTCGTCACGGTCCGGCCTTTGTGGTCACGCCGAATTTCTACGTGCTGAAAGACTACAACACCAGCGATCTCTATGCGCTTTTTGTGGGTCATGTCGGGGATCGTATCCAATACGGTATGGGCGATTTTAGCGCCTCGTGGGGCAAGATTGACAAGATGCTACGCTCGGACATCGCCGCGATGCAACGCGGACTTGAGGCGCGCGGCCATGATGTGGGCGGGGCCGATGGCCTTCCCGGCTACAAAACCCGCCGCTCCATTGGGCGCTGGCAAGAGGCAAACGGCCAAACCGCCACCTGCTTTCCCCGTGCAAAAATGAAAACACAACTCTCGCGTTAGGTGAGACGGCTGGCCACTCCCCCTTAGCCAAAGCTTACGTGACAGGTTTCGAACCCACAAAATCCTATCGAAGGTGCCTCAAATGCCGGACGAGACGCGAAAATAGATTGCAACGGTTTTCTGATTTTTCGAAATGCCTATAACAGTTTAGCAGGTCCGTTGGGCCAGCGTTCAGTTTTGTCCGACATACTCTTGATAGGCCTCGGGAGGATTGGCGAAAAACGCAGCCGTCGCCACCGGCAAATGCACCTTGTCATCGGCGATCAACACAACATCTTCGGCAAAACGGCGGGCATCACTCGGGTCATGGGTGACCATGACCACCAAAGCTCCCAAATTACCCGCCACGTCACGGACCAGCCCAAGCATCTCGGCCTTGAGAGCCGGCCCAAGTGCCGAAAAGGGTTCGTCCAAAAGGATAATGGGGCGCGCCTGAAGCATCACACGGGCAAGCGCCGCACGGCTTTGTTGACCTCCGGACAAGGTTCCGGGTTTGCGGCCCGAGAACCCCGCCAATCCAACCCGCTTGAGCGCCCCTTCGATGCGCACGCGATCTTCTTCACTGGCCCGCTGCCCATTTGGTTTGAGTGCCAAAAGCAGATTTCGAAACACCGTCAGATGAGGGAAAAGATTCCCGTCCTGAAACAAGATGGAAACCGGGCGTTTTTCTGGTGACAATGGCGTGAGGTCAGTGCCACACCATCCAATCTGACCGGCACGCAACGGGCGAAACCCAGCGATCACATCCAGTAGGGTCGATTTACCGGCCCCCGACGGCCCCAAGATGGCAACGCGGCGTCCCGGGGCCAAGGATAGCGTGCCCGTCAGCGCGCTATTGTCCATGTCAACGGCTAGGTTTTCAAGTGTCAGCACCTACGCGCCCCCCTCGGTCAAACAGCCAAAACAGCCCAAAACTCAGGATCAACAAAAGCAAAGCCGCACCGGCTGCGGCCTCCATTTGGTAGGCCCCCATCAAACGGTAGACTTGCAAAGGCAATGTCGCCCGATCCGGATCGGCAAAGAGCGCAATGACCCCTAAATCCCCCATCGCCAAAGCCGCCGTCAAGCCCGCAGCGAACCCCATGGGCCGACGCAACCGAGGCAACCAGACAAGCGCCACCCACGCCCAAATCGACAGGCGCAAGGTTTGCCGCAACCGGCCAAAATCTTGCTCGATCGCCTCGGCCTCGGGGCGCAAAATCCGCAGAGCAAAGGGTAAGGCCATCATGGCATTCACCACGGTTGTAACCGGCAAGGCCATCGTGAACGGGTTCACAAACGGCCGCAAAATCAAGAACAGGCCCGTGCCAATGACCAGTGGCGAAATTGCGATCGCCGCGACAGATAGCAGCTCTCCCTTGCGATTTGCCAAGGGCAACGCCCAAGTCATGGAGAGAGCGGTTGAAGCCAGCGCGACCAAGACGGAATGCTTGGCTGCGGTCCATGTCCCCTGCCCCGCACCCGCAAAAAGCCCCGGCATCCCTTTGAGAACAACCAGCGCCAAAGGCACCAACAAAAACGCCGCCGCTAGAAAAATCCAAATCATATCAATGGTTCGCGCCATTGCGCTTCGGCCATCCCATCGCGGAACTTGCCGACCACGCCCGACACCAAACCCCTGCGACGGTGCCAATTTCAGAGCGATCAACCCGGCGACCGTTGCCAAGCCGAGCTGCATCAAGGCCAGCATAGCCGCCCGACCAAGATCGAAATCAAAACGCATCGCTTGATAAATGGCGAGTTCAACGGTGGTGGCCCGCGGCCCACCGCCAAGCGTTAGGGCAACAGCAAAACTTGTGAGGCAAATGACAAAAATCACCGCAAAGGCACCGGGAGCAATCCGGCGGATCAACGGCCATTCCAGCGATAGGAACTGGCCCCAGGGTGTCAAACCAAGCGACGCAGCCAAGCGAAACCGTTCACCGGGAATAGCAAGCCAAGCCTGCAACAGCATCCGGGTTGCCAAAGGCAGGTTGAAGAAAACATGGGCCAAAACCACGCCATGCAAGCCATAAATATCAAGGCGGGGGCCACCGAAAGCCGCAAGGGCGCTATTCAAAATCCCGTTTTGTCCAAAGACCGCGATCAATCCCATTACGGCAACAATCACCGGCAAAATGAATGGGGCCCCGAGCAACGAAATCAAAAGACGGCGGCCAAAAAACTGACGCCGAGCCAAAGCGCGGGCCACCGGAATAGCAAGCAGGGTTGAGAAAAATCCGGAAAGGAGAGCCTGCCAAACGGTGAATTGCAGGGCCTCGAAATCACCGGGCCGAAAGGACCCAAGCCCTCCGGCCCGAATGAGCACAGCCGCAATTGGCCCTAGCGTCATAACCGCCAGAGCCAATGCCGCAATTATTGAGACAGCGCGCTGCGCCATGCCTCAATCGCCGTATCACGCAAAGCTGCCGCTTCGGTTTCATCATAGAACAAGACCGTTTCCGGCAGGTCGAGTTTTTGGAAACCTTCAGGCCATTGATCCTTGGGAAGGGCTGCGGGAATCGACCAATTGCCGGTCGCAATCATGCCTTGAAAGTCTTGGCCCAATACAAATTCCATGAATTTGTCAGCCAGTTCCGGTTGATCAGTCGAGGCCACTTTGGCCGCCAATTCGACCATGAAATAGTGACCTTCCGGGAAGATAGCGGCCTTTTTCGTCTCATCACCTTCGGCAATAATGTGGTAGGCGGGGGATGTTGTGTAGGACAAAACCATGTCGGCTTCGCCATCTGTGAACATGCCATAGCTTTCCGACCAGCCGCGCGTCACAGTGACGATTTTCGGAGCCAGTTTCGCCCATGCATCGGACGCTTTGTCCCCGTAAACAGCGTTCACCCAGAGCACCAATGCTAGGCCCGAAATCGAACTGCGCGGGTCTTGGATCACAAGGCGCAAGTCGTCGGGCGCGTCCAAAAGGTCATCAAAACTTGTCGGTGCGGTTTCGATTTTTGTCGTATCGTAGATGAACGCGGTGTGACCATAGTTGAAGGGCAGGAACGTGTCGTCGGTCCAATCAAGCGGCAAGGTCAGCCCATCTAGTGCGACGTTGTGCGTCGCAAACAGGCCGGATTCGCGTGCCTTTTTGGTGACATCGGTGTTGAGGCCAATGACGATATCGGCTTCGGTTTTATCACCTTCGAGCAGAATGCGCGGCAAAAGATCACCGGGTTTGAATTGCAAATCACAGCTGCACTTCGCCTCGAAGAGTTCTTCGATTTTAGGACCAGGGCCCCATTCGGAGACGAAATAATCAGGGGCATAAACAGTCAGCACAGGTGCGTCGGCCAGAGCAAAGCTGGCTGTCAGACATCCTGCAGCAAACGTGAAGGCCTTCATGGGCGTTTTCATGGGCTTCCTCCAAGTATGCGGCAGATGGGTTGGTTCAGACCGCATGTTGCATGGTCCCGACCTTCCCTCCGCCGGTGTTATCCGGGTCAGGTTCTACGGGTTCGCATACGCATCTCAGCCTGTGTTTGGCACCCCGAGGTGGCGGCGACGCTAGGAGGAAGCCCACAGATGTGCAAGCGAAAACAGCGCGATTGGGCTTGAGGATTGGGCCACTCTGACCTAGGAAACCAAGGCAAAGGAGACCCGCGCATGAGCCTCAACACATTTGGTCATCTGTTCCGTGTAACCACCTGGGGTGAAAGCCATGGGCCGGCCCTAGGGGCAACCGTTGACGGGTGTCCCCCAGGCGTGGAAATCACTGAAGACATGCTTCAGGTCTGGTTGGATCAACGTAAACCCGGTCAAAACAAATTCACAACACAGCGTCGTGAACCGGATTCCGTACGCATTCTTTCAGGGGTTTTTGAAGGCAAAACCACGGGGACGCCTGTCCAGTTGATGATTGAAAACACCGATCAACGCTCAAAAGACTACTCCGAGATTTCGCAAAAGTTTCGCCCGGGCCATGCAGATATAACCTATTGGCAAAAATACGGTATTCGCGACTACCGAGGCGGCGGCCGGTCCTCGGCCCGCGAAACAGCGGCGCGCGTTGCCGCCGGCGGTTTGGCGCGCGCGGCCCTTGCCCATCTTCTCCCCCAAGTGGAGGTGAAAGGGTACATGGTTCAAATGGGTCCGCGTAAGATTGATCGCAGCCGTTTTGACGACATGGCAATTGATAAAAATCCGTTCTGGTGCCCTGATGAAACGGCCGCCAAGGATTGGGCAGATTACTTGGATGGATTGCGTAAATCCGGCGACAGCGTTGGGGCCGTTATCGAAGTTGTGGCGCGGGGCGTTCCAGCAGGTTTAGGGGCCCCGATCTATGGTAAGCTGGATACAGATATCACCGCTGCGATGATGTCCATCAACGCTGTGAAAGCTGTTGAAATCGGCGATGGTATGGCTGCAGCGGCCTTAACAGGGACTGAAAATGCTGATGAAATCAGCATGGGGTCGGATGGTCCGGTATTTTCGTCAAACCATGCGGGCGGTATTCTCGGTGGGATTTCGAGTGGGCAAGAAATCGTTACGCGATTTGCTGTGAAGCCAACCTCATCTATCCTAAACACACGCAAAACCATTACGAAGGATGGGCAGGATACCGACATCATTACCAAAGGTCGCCATGATCCATGTGTTGGAATTCGGGCTGTCCCGGTCGGCGAAGCTATGATGGCCTGTGTTATACTTGACCACCTATTGTTGCACCGCGGTCAAGTCGGTGACGCTGGGGGCCAAATCGGCCCCCAATAACTGTCTTTAACGTTAGAATTCTTTCCACTGATCTGCATTTGAAGCAACCGGTTGGTGAGGTTCCATTGGCTCGGGTTCAGTCACACCTTGATCTTGTGGAGCCCAGGTATCTAGTTCCGCATCTACAAGAGCAGTGTGAACTGGCTGCTCTTCCCAACTCGTGTTTGGTTCGTCGACGATTTCTAAGGTCGAATCCAACGGCATCGCCCCTACCTCAAGGTCCTGATCATATAGTTCGGGCTCATCAGGAACGCCTGCTTGGTCACTCACCAAAACAGTGCTGTCAGCTTCAGACCCACCGCTATGGGGGGCAAAAGGCTCCGGGGATGAAACCGCTGGAGTTTCGTTGATCTTATTTTCACCAGCAAAGCTTTCGAGCAAATCGGTGAGACGAGACGCCTCATGGCTCAATTCCTGGCTCGAAGTGGTGGCATCTCCCACCATTGCTGCATTTTGCTGGGTCACTTTATCTAGCTCAGCAACCCCAACATTGATTTCTTTGACCGCACCGGCCTGTTCACGGGCAGAAATTGCAATACCTGCCACCATCTCAGAAACGCCGGTCACACTTTCAACAATTTGTCCCAAAGTGACTGACGTCTGTTGTACTAGCTTTTCTCCATCTTCGACTTGCGCTGTGCTATTCAGCACCAAGTCTTTGATTTCACTTGCAGATTCTGCTGACCTTTGGGCCAATCCACGGACTTCCGACGCAACGACCGCAAATCCTTTACCGGATTCACCGGCTCTGGCAGCTTCGACCCCTGCGTTGAGGGCAAGCAGATTTGTCTGAAACGCGATATCGTCAATGACACCGATGATCTGAGTGATTTGTTCCGACGACTTCGCGATGGAGCTCATTGCCTCCATTGCTTGTGTCATCACTTCTCCACCTTCCTGTGCGCGGCGACGCCCTTCAACAACTTTCTCATCCGCCTCTTGGGCACGCGACGCGGCACATTGCACACTTTCTGACAATTCATCTAACGCGGCAGCAGATTCTTCCAAAGTTGCGGCTTGGAGTTCGGCGCGTCGTGACATTTCGTTGGACATGTTAGACAGCTCACGAGAATTGTCTTCGACGGTTTTTGCACTGTTACGCAAGGACCCAACTAGCTCTTCCAAAGTTGTGGCCAGCCCATTGAAATCCTCGCACAAGTTCACATAGCCTTCGCCCAAATCACCCCAATCGTCACTTGCAATGCGATCTTCGAGGTCACCATCCTTTAGGTTACTCATTGCTGATCCGAGCGCTTCGAACAACTCAGCGCGGCGATCATTTTCCGATTTGACGCGTTTGGATGCCGCGTCCCCTTTTGACAGTTTGACACGCAGGACGTCCAGCTGCCTTGCAATTTCACCCAACTCATCTTTGCGCTCGATATCGGGAACATCGGTGTCGTATTTCTTGTCAGCAATTTGCCCAACGGCGACTACAGATCTCTGAATTGGATTGGCGAGCTTGCGTCCAAACAAAAGCGCCAGCCCAAACCCCGCAACGATTGAGACAACCAACGCTCCGACAACAATCACAGAACTTGTGTCAACAATATCCAGCATCAGCGTATTTGAGCGCTGTGCGTTCTCCATGAGGAGAATGTGTTCCGCCTCAAGGGTTTCGAGGCTCGCTTGTAGCAGGGGGATAACGCGATTGCGAAAATCTCTTGATCTTTCATGGCCAAGCGCCTCGCGAATATTGGGGACCTCTTGATGGAGGCCTGCAAGGTCCGACTTGGTCGCCGTCAGAGGTTCAACCGCCTTATTATAGATGGCGTAGTCAGACTGATGCTCGGCCATCACGGACAAGGCTTTGTCCAAACCCGAAACTGCGTCGGCCAGGCTCATGTCGAGATCATCAAAAGCAGTCGGTTCGCCGCGATCAATCATCAAAATACTAAGGAGCGCAAATTCCGCACTTGAAAAGGCACCAGCAACACTCGCATCGATTTCTGCGGCATGGCTTGTTTTTTGAACAAGCCCGCCAACACGCGTATTGGTTACCAAGGAAATGATTGCACTGCACACCATCAAAGCAAGAAATGCCCCCGCAAAGGCAAATACTTGTGTCCGGATCGAAAACCTGCTCATTATCTAATCCCCGTTTCGGATGCAGTTGATTGGCACCATGGGTACGGGTAGGCAGTTAATAAAGGCTGGACACCCTCACGTTTGCGCAGGAGATTTGTCTCGCATTTTCCGTATTTCACTGACACGAGACATCTGGACAGCCAAAATCCCACCAGCGATCACGATCACCCCGATAATATCAGTGCTTCTCAAGGTTTCCCCCAATAGCAACGCCGCAAACGCAACGCCTAAAAACGGATTGAGAAAGTGGAAGGTTGCAGCGCGAACGGCACCGATCCGGTTAACCAGCAAGACCCAAATCGACGTTGCCGCGAGTCCGGGCACCAATGTTGTATAGACAAACGCGGCTATAAGCTCCGGGGACCACGTGACCTTGATCTCTTCCAAAACCAGCCCAAAAGGCCACAACGCGGCGCTTCCAATCAACATTTGCAAGCCGACGATCATCATATAGTTGCCGCCCGATAACGCGCCGCGCAATGACATGGTTGCGATTGTCAGGGCCATCACCCCGATCACACAGAGCAAAATACCCATGCCATCAACACCGCTGCTGAGACGTGTTCCCATAATCAAAGCGACGCCAATCATGCCGCCAATCAGGCCAATCAATGCCATCGGTTTGGGCGCGTCACGCAAGAACAGCCACCCTGCCAAGGCAACCAACAAGGGCATGGTTGATGCGACAATCGCCGCCAAGGATGCCTCAACCCATTGCATTGCAACGAAATTCAACCCAAGATACAACGCGTTCTGACACACACCAAATATGATGGTTGCCCGCCATTGCGCCGGCGTTAGCTTCCATGTCTGGCCCATCAACCGGGCGATGAAAACGGCGATCGCCCCAGATATTAAGAACCGAAAGGCAAGCGCCGATAGTGGCGGTGCCGATGCGACGATTATGCGTGCAGAGGTAAAGGCCGACGACCACATCGCGGCGAATGCCAACCCCATTAATAAAGCACGTACATCCATATAGCCTCAGTAGTGTGAAAACCCGCAGGTGAAAAGCACCTTTGAAAGGAAGGGTTTACCGGAATTGCGCGCGCGGGCTCACGTTGTTAGGCTATATTCACAATTTAAGGATAGTTTCAAAATTGGAAGGTCACGCCATGCGCAACATTTTGATTTCAGCAGGTTTTTTTCTGCTCCCGCTCGCTGCTGCTGCCCAATCGCAAGTTGATGCATCGGATGCCAACGCCTTGGCCAACTTGTTAAAGGCCGAAGGGTATAAGGTTGATGTCACGACCGACAAGGTTGGCGACCCATTGCTCAAGGGCAAACTTGACGGAACCAATTACGACATCTTCTTCTATGACTGCACCAACAATGCCAATTGTCGGACCATTCAGTTTCAGGTTGGCTATGACATGACCAATGGCATGTCGTTGCAACGCGCCAATCAGTGGAACTCTGACATGCGTTACGCCACGGTTCATCTCGACAACGAAATGGACCCGTTTTTGCAGATGGACCTAAACATTGATTATGGCGTGTCGGCAGAGAACTTTGTCGATAACTTCAAAATGTGGTCCAACGTTTTGGGCCAATTTGAAGATTTCATCGACTGGAACTAATCGCCCCGTCGGCGTCAAAAACCGTATCGCACCGAAAAATGCCCCGCCTGCCAAGCAAGCGGGGCCAGTAGATGCCTGTGATGGCTCACATGGCACCGGCGGTGTTCTTAAAAATCTTGGGTTTGACGCCTTAGCCTACGCTCGATTAATTCGGGCGTTCGCTCATTTCGGCGCGAATTTGTTGACGCAGGATGTCAATCGGAACGGTTTTGCCGTCGCGTTTGAAGCACCAGTAGGTCCACCCGTTGCACGATGGCGCGCCTTCAAGCTTGGCCCCGACCTGATGGATCGACCCTTTGATGTCGTCCCCAATCAAGGTGCCGTCAGCGCGGACCTTGGCCTTGTGACGCCCGTTCATCGACCATAGCTGTTCACCCGGGCGCAGCATACCGCGCTCCACCAGCTGACCAAAGGGCACACGGGGTTCGGCGCGTTTCGACGTCGAAACCTGAAGCGCGTCTTTATCAAACTTGCGGATGTCGTTGATACGTTTTGTGGCAACCTTGCGGTACTGTTCTTCGCGCTCGATACCGATCCAATCGCGGCCAAGCATCTTGGCAACGGCACCGGTTGTGCCTGTGCCAAAGAACGGGTCAAGCACAACATCGCCGGGGTTGGTTGAGCCAACCAGAACACGGTGCAGAAGGCTGTGGGGTTTTTGCGTCGGATGGGCCTTGTCGCCATCCTCGTTTTTGATGCGCTCGCCACCGTTACAGATTGGCAGAACCCAGTCGCTGCGCATTTGGATACCTTCGTTCAGCGACTTGAGCGCCTCATAGTTGAAGGTATATTTGCCCGCTTCGGATTTAGACGCCCAAATCATGGTTTCATGCGCATTGGTGAACCGTTTGCCGCGGAAGTTCGGCATCGGGTTCGACTTGCGCCAGACAACATCATTCAAAATCCAGAAGCCAGCATCCTGCATTTTGGCTCCGACACGGAAGATGTTGTGATAAGAGCCGATCACCCAGATCGCCCCGTCGGGCTTGAGCAATCGGCGCGCCGCCTTGAGCCAGTCTTGGGTAAACTTATCGTAGGCGGCAAAACTGCTGAATTGGTCCCACTCATCATCCACGGCATCAACCTTGGAATTGTCCGGGCGGTGCAGCTCCCCTTTGAGCTGCAAATTATAGGGCGGGTCCGCGAAAATCAGGTCGACAGAATTCTCGGGGAGGCTGTTCATAACCTCCACGCAGTCTCCTGCTAGAATCGTGTTGAGAGGGAGCGCATTTGCGCTCGTCATCTTGGTCATTTTCGTCATTCTCTGCCTCTGTCCCTGCCGTGTTTTCACGGTCGTTGGTTGAGTACAGGATGATTCATTGATGATTCGCGGTCAAATTCTTTATTAAATCAGGCCCTTACGATTTACTCTTGATACAAGATATTGTGCACCGGTTTGAAGGACCGTCTATGATGTGGGGTTACCCCAAGATTTTGCAGTGCAGATTTGTGACATTTTGTGGGGTAACCGGCGTTCTTTTCCCAACCATAACCTGGGTAGTGTTGCGCGATCTTGATCATGACATCATCTCGCCACTTTTTGGCCACAATTGACGCCGCTCCGATGGTTTGCGAGAGAGAGTCCCCCTTGACGATTGCAGTGGCCGGACAAGAAAGCCCCTGAGGCAACCGATTCCCATCAACCAAAAGGTGGTCAGGACGAATCGGCAGGCCATCAACGGCCCTTTTCATTGCCAACATGCTTGCCTGGAGGATGTTGATTTCGTCGATTTCTTCGACTGTTGCTTCGGCGATCGAGAAAACCGCCGTTTCACGAATGAGCTTGTCCAATGCTTCGCGCTTTTTCGCAGAGAGCTTTTTGGAGTCTGTTAGCCCCTCCGGGATATTATTAGGGTCCAGGATCACCGCACAGGCCACCACAGGGCCCGCCAGAGGGCCACGGCCCACTTCATCAACCCCAGCAAGCCGCACACCGCGCGCATGGTAAGGAACATCAATGTTATCTGTGTTGGTCATAAGACCAAAAAGCGCATCACTCTCGCTTAGGCAAGAGCGCCTTTGTCTTTCGGTTCCTTGCCTTCGAGAACGACAGCAACCAAAGAAAGTACCGCAACCTCTTCGCTTGTGTCGCGACCATTGATGCGCTCAGACAGCTGCATACGCTCATCAAGGGACAGCGGGATCAACAGCGGCTCAGAAGACCCCGTCGGAACATCAACCACCCAATCAAGATCTTCCTTCAGCGCTTTTAACAAAGATTGCCGCACCAGATAACCCATGGGCAGATTTGCCGGTGAAATCGCCAAAAGTTGCCGCCGCATCCCGTCCGGAACGCTGACCATCAGGCCTTTTCTGAGATTGTGGCAACTCATGTCTTCCCCCAAGCCTCATTCTCCTAGGCAGTGTAGGTTAACAGAATGCCTTCAATTGGAGAAGATACAAGGACGATTTTGCGACGGCGAATTTGTTGACGCCACCCGCACGTCACAACTCTTAAGTCGCAGGGGTTTGCATCTATCTCAACAAAAAAGGCCCCCAAAAGGGAGCCTTTGTCGATCGTGACGCTTGGCCATCGGTTGGTAGCGCTCGTGATAAAGGCCCCGATGGGGCCTTTACACTGTCGCATGTCGACAGAATTCCTAAAAGGAATTCGTCTGTCCTTCTCGGCAGGCCTTCGCAAAGCAAGGCCGCCTGTCAGGCTGCACAGATCAAAAGATCTGTTGCTTACATCATGCCGCCCATGCCGCCCATGTCGGGCATGCCGCCACCTGCTGGCATACCGCCGTCTTTCGACGGTTTGTCGGCAACCATGGCTTCGGTGGTGATCAGCAGACCAGCAACCGAAGATGCATCTTCGAGAGCGGTACGTGCAACTTTGGCAGGGTCGATAACGCCGAAGGAGAACATGTCGCCATATTCTTCGGTCTGAGCGTTGAAGCCGAAGTTGTTGTCTGTCGACTCGCGCACTTTGCCCGCAACAACAGCACCGTCAACACCCGCGTTCTCTGCGATCTGACGCAGAGGCGCTTCGAGAGCGCGGCGAACAATTGCGATACCGGCGTTCTGGTCAGCATTTGCGCCTTCCATGCCTTCGAGAGCTTTGCCAGCCTGAACCAGAGCAACACCACCACCAACGATGACGCCTTCTTGAACAGCCGCGCGGGTTGCGTTCAGAGCATCGTCAACACGATCTTTGCGCTCTTTAACTTCAACCTCGGTCATGCCGCCAACGCGGATAACGGCAACGCCGCCAGCCAGTTTCGCAACACGTTCCTGCAGCTTTTCACGGTCGTAATCAGAAGACGTTTCTTCGATCTGAGCGCGGATCTGAGCAACACGCGCTTCGATCTCTGCTTTTTCGCCAGCGCCGTCCACAACAGTGGTCTCGTCTTTGGTGATCTGAACTTTCTTGGCGGTGCCAAGCATGTCCATGGTCACGGATTCGAGCTTCATGCCGAGGTCTTCTGCGATCACTTGGCCGCCTGTCAGGATCGCGATGTCCTGCAGCATGGCTTTGCGACGATCACCAAAGCCAGGAGCTTTGACAGCAGCAATTTTCAGGCCGCCACGCAGTTTGTTAACAACCAGAGTTGCCAGCGCTTCGCCTTCAACGTCTTCGGCAATGATCAGCAGTGGCTTTTGCGACTGGATCACTTGCTCGAGCAGAGGAACCATTGGCTGCAGCGACGACAGTTTCTTTTCGTGCAGCAGGATCAGGCAGTCTTCCAGCTCGGCGGTCATTTTGTCAGCATTGGTGACAAAGTATGGCGACAGGTAACCGCGGTCGAACTGCATGCCTTCAACAACGTCGGTCTCGGTTTCGAGGCCTTTGTTTTCTTCGACGGTGATTACACCTTCGTTGCCAACACGCTGCATCGCGTCTGCGATTTGCTGACCGATTTCGGCTTCGCCGTTGGCGGAGATGGTGCCAACCTGAGCAACTTCGTCGCTGTCTTTAACTTCGCGGGCCATGCCCTTGATGCCGTCAACAACTTTGGCAGTCGCAAGATCGATGCCACGCTTGAGGTCCATTGGGTTCAGACCGGCTGCAACCTGCTTGAGACCTTCTTTGACGATGGCCTGAGCCAAAACTGTCGCGGTTGTTGTACCGTCGCCAGCTTCGTCATTGGTGCGCGAGGCCACTTCTTTGACCATCTGTGCGCCCATGTTCTCGAACTTGTCTTCAAGCTCGATCTCTTTGGCAACAGAGACACCGTCTTTTGTGATGCGCGGTGCGCCGAACGATTTGTCCAGAACAACGTTACGGCCTTTGGGGCCCAGTGTTACTTTAACAGCATCTGCGAGGATGTTGACGCCTGCCAGCATACGGTTGCGGGCGTCGGTATCGAATTTCACGTCCTTAGCGGCCATGTGTATTCTCCTAAGAATTCATATAGATGTTGGTCAGAAAGGATGGCGCAAACCGCCATCAAGCCATCGTTCAGCCGATAATGCCGAGGATGTCGCTTTCTTTCATGATCAGCAGCTCTTCGCCGTCCAGAGTGATCTCTGTACCGGACCATTTGCCAAACAGGATGGTGTCACCCTCTTTAACGTCCATTGCGATGCGGTCGCCGTCTTCGTCACGTGCGCCTGCGCCTACGGCAACAACTTTGCCTTCAGCGGGCTTTTCTTTTGCGCTTTCAGGGATGATCAGACCACCGGCGGTCTTTTCTTCACCTTCCAGGCGGCGAACAACTACGCGATCGTGAAGCGGTGTAAATGCCATTCTTCGAGTCTCCTTGGCTCAAAGTTATCCTCTATAGACCCCCTGTTGAGGGCCATTAGCACTCATCAAGTGCGAGTGCTAACGGTGCATAGCTAGGCAGCGGATTGGAGCGAGTCAACATCTTGTGAAAAATTTTCGACTCTATTTGATCCGGCTCGACGCAGGCACTTGCCGTGCACACATCATAGACTGGCGACGAATCAACTTTTGGTGGATTGTGGATATATTGAAACAGGAAGGAATTGCAGAATGTCTCTCTGGAAAATTGTTGCTTGTCTTCTTCTCACTGCCGGGGCTGCAAAGGCTGAAGATACCTTTCTTGCCTTAAGTGACGTTCATTATGGGGTTCGCGCCATCTCTGGAAAATGGGGACATGGCAACGAAACCAGTTTGGTTTTGTGGCAGAACGCCCAAGCCAAAGCCATCGACCTCATTGCCAAACAAGCACCCAAGTTCACCGTGTACCTTGGCGACATGCCCGCCCATAGCGAACCCGAAGCAACGCGGAAACAGGAATTCACCACGGTTTTGGGCGGATTGGCGCATATCGCGGGCCCGTCGCATCGCTTGTATTTCCTGCCCGGAAACAATGACACCAATGCCGGCGACTACTGCCAATTCACAGATAACCAAGACGAAACCCCCTTCGCCTCCGCGCATAGCGGCAATTGGCCTGCGCTAAATGCGATGGACACATTGATTGATCGCTCGGGCTTGGCGCAAGGGTACTATTCCGCCTACCCATTGGGTAAAAACGACACGTCATTACGTTTGATCACGTTGAATACCGTGATGTTTAACGCGAATTACGGGCACGGTTTCCATTGGACCCCCTGCCAGCCATATATGACGGATGCCGAAATACAGATGGCAGCCAGTATCCAACTCAGCTGGCTGGCCCAGCAGCTGGCAGATGCTCAGGCAAATAACGAACGCACACTCATTGCGATGCATGTTCCGCCGGGGATGGATGGCCATGGCGGGTCACCTATGTGGAACCCTGACCTGACGTACCACGACCCAACCCCCCCAAAGCTATTGTCGACTGTGACAGCAAGCGTCCCCAAAGGCTCGTCGGTTGAAACCATATTCAGCGAGGTGATCTCAGCCTATTCGGATCAAATCACCGGGATTTTGACGGCCCATACCCATCTGGACGACATGCGCCGTTTGTGGACCTGCAAGGGTGACTTGGTGGGTTTGGCGATCGGAATCCCTGGTATCACCACCGACCATGGCAACAATCCAGCTATGAAACTGTTCAGTTATGACAGTCGCAAAAACATCACCGACGCCACGACCTATTATGCCAGCGAAACCACCGGCCACAATTGGGTCGATGCCAATCGCTATGGGTTTTCAAAAACCTACTGCCCACCTTCACAGGATTGTGCGGGTATGGATCTGTTCTCGATCATATCCGCCTGGCCGAAGTCGCAGACTCAAAAACTGGCCAAACGCATGGAACAGGTGTTGAAAACCAAACGTAGCCCTGTCAGCGGGCGCTATTATGCACAGGCAATGGACGCTTACCCGCAATGTGATTAGGATCAATGACAGCGCTAACAACCCTTTCTAAGACTGTGTCCAACTAAGGGGAGTACGCCATGAAAATCGGAATTGTAGGGGCCGGAATGGTCGGATCGGCCGCGGCGTTTTCTTGCGTCATGCGCGGGGCGGCATCGCGGATTGTATTGGTCGATCTCGACAAGGCCCGCGCCCGCGCCGAGGCCGAAGACATCGCCCATGCGGTGCCCTTTGCCCACGCCGTCCAAGTGGACGCGGGTGACTACGCCGACTTGGCCGGTGCGGGTGTTGTCATCTTAGCCTGCGGGGTCAGCCAGAAACCCGGCGAAACCCGTCTGCAATTGTTGGACCGCAACGCCGAGGTGTTTCGATCTGTGGTTGGTGAGGTCATGGCGATCTGCCCCAGCGCGATTTTGTTGGTGGCGTCGAACCCCGTCGACATCATGGGCCAAATCACCCAACGCCTGTCTGGCCTGCCCCCGGACCGGGTGATCGGATCGGGCACTATTTTGGACACGGCACGGTTTCGGTGGTTGTTGGGGCGTCATTTGGGCATCGCGCCACGGTCAGTGCATGGTTATGTCCTTGGTGAACATGGCGATTCCGAAGTTCTCGCGTGGTCATCGGCGCGCGCTGGATCAGCCTCGGTTGCCAGCTTCGCAGCCCAAGTCGGCAATGCCATAACCGAAGATGTCCGCCAAACAATTGACTACGGCGTCCGCCATGCTGCCTATACGATCATCGAGGGCAAAGGCGCAACGTGGTACGGAATCGGGGCCGGTTTGGCCCGCATCGTTTCGGCAATCACATCGGATGAACAGGCGGTTCTGACCGTTTCCGCGGTGTCCGATGTTTTGGGCGTGCGTGATGTGGCCTGTTCGGTGCCACGAGTTGTCGGGGCGCAAGGGGTGAGCGCAGAGTTACTCCCGGACCTCTCAGACAAAGAAACCGAGGCCCTAAGAGCCTCGGCTGAACTTTTGAAAACAACAGTGGAGCAGGTGTCGCTCTGACCCCTGCCCTATCGGTTAACGACGACCAGAGCGGCGACGTTTCTGACCACTCGATGGGCGACCATTGTTGTTGGCTGGCTTGCCACCACCGCTACGATGACCACCGCCACCACCACGGTTGCGACCACCGCCGCCACCGCGTTGTTGCTTTGGGCGATCAACCGGCTCTGGTTCCACACCTGACGCCACCGGAATGTCGATCTTCATCAACTTCTGGATCTGGCGCAACAACAGGACTTCGTCAGCGGCACAGAATGCAATCGCCTGACCATCACGGCCCGCGCGTGCGGTCCGACCAATCCGGTGCACATAGTTTTCGGCAACCTCAGGCAGGTCAAAGTTCACCACATAGGCCACACCGGGAATGTCGATCCCCCGCGCGGCGACATCGGTGGCCACAAGGATATTGATCTCACCGGCGCGGAACGCTTTGATGGCACGGTCACGTTGGCCTTGGCTTTTGTTTCCGTGAATAGACGCGGCGTTGTATCCATCGGCGACAAGCCCCTTCATCAGGCGTTCAGCCCCATGTTTGGTGCGCGAGAAAACAAGCGTCAACGCATTGGGATCATCCGACAGGATTTCACGCAGCTTGCGCGGCTTGCCCGCCTTTTCGACGAAATGCACCGATTGGGTGACCTTGTCGGCGGCTTTGCCGGGGGGCGACACCTGAACCTTTTTCGGGTCGTTCAGATAGGCGCGGCTCAGCTCTTCCATCTGTTTTGGCATCGTCGCCGAAAACAACATGGTCTGGCGTGGGGTGCCAAGCGCCGGGGCAATTTTGCGCAGCGCATGGATAAAGCCCATGTCGAGCATCTGGTCGGCTTCGTCCAAGATCAGATGCTGAACCGCCTTAAGATCAACGGCGCGACGATCCATCAGGTCAATCAAACGCCCCGGTGTCGCCACAAGAACATGCGTGCCACGCGCAAGAACCTGGATCTGTTTGTTGATTGATTGACCGCCAACCACGGTTGTCACCCGGATCGGTGTCTTGGAGGTCAAAACCTTGAGGTTGTCGGCGATCTGATTCACCAATTCCCGTGTCGGGGCAAGGATAAGCGCCCGCGCGGTTTTGGGATCGGGCTTGCCATGAAGGCCGAGCAGATGGTTGACCAAAGGCAAGCCAAAGGCCAGCGTTTTGCCGGTTCCGGTTTGGGCAAGGCCCATGATGTCATGCCCGTCAAGCGCCAACGGCACAGCTTGGGTTTGGATAGGTGTTGGTTTTTCGAAACCCGCCGCTTCCAAAGCAGCGTTCAGTGCGGGCCGCAGGCCCAGTTCGCTAAAGTCGAACAAATGGAATTCCTTTACTGGCCCCATCGGCCCTATGCCAAATGGGACAGAGATACACAGCCACACAGGAACGTGCGGCCACATGAGGGTGGGCAAGGCCTCGGGACAGCTGGGCGTATCCCGCGCTCTCCGGCTTTGCCTTTGCAACCCTGCGTGATTGGGAAACGGTATCTGGTGTCGCTGAGAGCTCAGGGCTCGGCATGCTCACGCGGCAGCGCAGCAACCTGTGTCACATGGCGGTTAAAGTGGCCTGCGTCAAGCGTCTTTAGGGTCGTCCCAGCTATAGGCCCAGTGTTTTAACCCCTGAAGGCCGGTCGCGGATAGCGCATAAACACCGGTTTCGACCTTTTCAAACCACCCGTAATGGTTCGACCGCATGATTGTCGTGGCCTTGGCGACCCCAGTCGCTTTGGCTACATCCTTGCCCCGGCTCGCCCCCACCTCGGCCAACATCGCCGCGCATTTCAAGGCGTCCTGACGATAGCCCGTGACAATACCATGTCGTGTTGCACCACCTTGGTTCGGGTCCCCTTCCAGCCGATGAAACTCCCGCAACAACCGCGTCTGGCGCTTTTTGCTTTTGCGCGGTGCATAGGGGCCGGGGTCACATTGGACCTCAACTGTCTGATCATCGCGCACCGTAATAAAGCCCAGCCCCAACCGACGGCACATGGCCAGATTGTCCTTGAGAGCGCGTTTGGCGGTCTTGCCCTTGGGTTTGGGCACGGCAATATACACGGTATCCGTCACGCTTAACCGCGCCACGGCCTGATGGTACAACGAAAGGGAAATCGTCAGTTTCAGTTCAACAATGACCGGCGGTTCATCTGCACGGATCGCCACAACATCCGCCGCGCCGACCTCGCCCTTGACCTCATAACCCTGCCGCCGAAGCAGAGCCTTAACCGGCTCGTAAAGATCGCTTTCCCGCCGCATATCCGCCTGTTTCACTTGTCATTCCATTGCTCAACGGGCTTAGTTTGCCCCAAACAGATTGCCCTAAATAGATCGCCGGAGCCACCATGTTACGATTTCTTGCCCTTGCCTGTACCACAGTTGCCTTGTCTAACCCCGCCTTTGCAACTTGCAAAGGGCAAGACCTCCGCCCAGGTCTCAGCGACGAACAACGCCACGAACTCGCGGTTACGATTGAAAACACCCCCTATTCCGAGGGTAACTTCTGGACGGCAACCAAGGGCGATGAAACCATCTATTTGGTTGGCACGCTGCACATCAATGACCCGCGCATGCAAGGGCCGGTCACGCGGTTGACGCCGATTGTCGAATCCGCCGGTGTTCTCTTGCTCGAAGCCAATGACGTCGCCGAAGCGGCACTTAAAAAGAGACTGGCAACCGACCCGTCGCTGATCTTGCTTAAGGGCAAATCTTTGATTGATCTGATGAGCGAAGAGGATTGGCAAAAGCTGGCGCGACTGGCCAAAGATCACAATATTCCGCCCTTTATGGCGTCAAAAATGCAGCCGTGGTTCCTGTCCATGACCTTGGCTATTCCCGCTTGCATGAAACAAGAAGCTCTCAAGGGCAGCGGGGGTTTGGATGCGCAACTCAATGACATCGCCAATGCGGCAAATGTTCCGACCCAATCTCTCGAAGATGTTCAGACGCTATTTAAGGTTTTCTCCAAAGACCCGATTGAGGAACAGATCGCCATGCTGATGGCCGGTTTGATGGCCCCGGATGCTTCCAAAAACGGGATGGCGACCATGTTCAACAGCTATTTTGAGGAACGCGTTGCCGAGGGCTGGCATCTCAACCGCATTCTGACTCCTGAGTTGACCGGACTAAGCGCGGAATTTGCCAATGAGGTGTTTGCCGATCTGAACAAAGACCTTCTTGAAACCCGCAACATAGGTTGGATTCCGGTCATCCTTGATGCGGCAGCCCAGCACGATGCCCCAATTGTCGCAGCCTTTGGTGCAGCGCATTTGATGGGGGATGCCGGGGTTTTGAACCTCTTGGCGCAAGAAGGGTTTACCCTCGAACGCCAAGAGTTTTGATGCGAGGCTTAGGCGGCCAATCCGCGCCCTTTCAATAGGGCGTCGACCCCCGGCATCCGCCCACGGAACGCCAGATAAAGCGCCTCGGCGTCTTGTGATCCACCGGCCGAAAGGATGTGCTTTTCAAGCTTGGCCGCCATATCCGCGTCAAACGGATCACCGACCTCTTCGAACGCCGCAAAGGCATCTGCGTCCATCACTTCGGACCACATATAGCTATAGTAGCCGCTGCTATAGCCGTCGCCGGAAAACACATGGGCGAAATGCGGCGTGGCATGGCGCATCGAAATCGCGCGCGGCATGCCGATGTTTTCCAACACTTCGGCCTGCTTTTGCATCACATCCGCCGGGGCTGGACCGTCATGAAAGGCCAGATCAACCAAGGCCGAGGCGACATATTCAACCGTCTGGAACCCCATATCGAAATTCGCGGCACCAAGCACTTTGTCAAGCAAGGCTTTGGGCATCGGGTCACCGGTTTCGGCATGGGTGGCGAATTTTTCCAACACCTCCGGCACTTCAAGCCAGTGTTCATAAAGTTGGCTTGGCAGCTCAACAAAATCACGTGCGACCGAGGTGCCAGAAATCATGTCATAGGTCACATCCGATAGCATCTGGTGCAGCGCATGACCAAATTCATGGAACAAGGTGCGCGCATCATCATAGGACAGCAGAGCCGGATCGCCTTTGGCAAAGTTGCACACGTTGACGACAATCGGGATTTGCACGTCGGGGAATTTGCGTTGTGAGCGGATTGCCGAACACCACGCGCCCGACCGTTTTGACCCGCGGGCAAAATAGTCACCGATGAACACCGCAACCGGGGCACCATTGCGAGTGACTTCCCAAGCGCGGGCGTCTTCGTGATACAAAGGCACGTCTAGGGGCGCAAATTCGAGATCAAACAGACGTGTCGCGCAATCAAACGAGGCCTCGATCATCTTCTCCAGTTGGAAATAGGGTTTAACCTCTGCCTCATCGAGATCATGTTCCGCCTTGCGCCGTTTTTCAGCGTAGTAACGCCAATCCCAAGCCTCTAGCGGGCCGTCTATCCCGTCGGCTTTCAGCATGGATTCCAAAACCTGTGCATCCGCGTCCGCTTGGGTTTTGGCCGGTCCCCAAACCGCCATCAACAGCTCGCGCACCTTGTCCGGCGTGCCCGCCATCTCGGTTTCCAACTTGAACCCCGAAAAGTCGTCATAGCCCAAAAGCTTGGCGCGCTCTTCGCGCAACGCTAGGGTTTCATTGGCAATATCCCGGTTGTCTGTCGCGCCACCATTGGCCCCGCGTGCGCCCCATGCCTGATAGGCACGTTCGCGCAACGCCCGTTTGGGGGAAAACTGCAAAAACGGCACAATGACCGACCGTGACAACGTCACAACCGGGCCAAGGCCACGTTCCTCTCCCGCCGCACGCATCGCGCCGATAACAAAATCAGGCAACCCGTCTAGGTCCGCCTCAGAGACTTCCATGACCCAATCACGCTCATCCGCCAAAAGGTTCTGCGTGAAGGACGTGCCCAAAACCGCCAGACGGTTTTTCACATCGGTCATCCGGTCGGCCTCGGCCCCGTCCAAGGCCGCGCCGGCACGGACAAAATTGCGATGCAACAACATCAAAACCCGGCTTTGTTCATCATTTAGGTCAAGCGTGTCGCGTGCCTCCCAAACCGCTTGAATGCGTTCAAACAACGCGGTGTTGGAGTAAATCGCAGAGCTATGCGCCGAGAGTTTCGGCGAAAACTCCCGCATTAGGGCTTCGCGGGTTTCATTGCTATCAGAGCCCGAAATGTTGAAAAAGACCGAGGCCACCTTGTCCAGGGCCGCGCCGGTGCGCATCAACCCTTCGATGGTATTTGCAAAATCTGGGGCCTCAGGGTTGGCGACCAAGGCCTCGACCTCTTGCAAATCCTGCGCCATTGCGGCGTCAAATGCCGGGGCAAAATCGCCATCAGCGATCTTGTTAAAAGGCGGCAGCCCAAAAGGCGTATCCCATTCTTGCAACAGCGGGTTGGTCATTGACACATCTCCATATCTTTGGCTGAAACCTAGGGTGCGCAACCCATGGCTGCAATGGCTTAGCCGAAATCAAAGCTGCAAATGCAAGTGATCATCATGGCGGGCCGCTCGGCATCCTTGGAACCGCAATTTTTCATCACTTAGTCCCAAATCTTTTGCTAAAGGCGGTTCGAGGAACAGCTTGGAAACCCGCGGATCGTTAAGCAGTGCTTGGGTCAAGGCTCGTGTCCTTGCCCTATCCACTTCAAAATCGGACCACAAAGGTTGCAAGGGCGTCAAAGACCACCGCATCGTTGGCCAAGCATCTGGACATTGCTTGACCTCCAGAGTCTCAAAGACAAAATAACCGATGGGAGACCGCGTTTGACCGGGCAGAAACCCATTCGCATCACGATAGAAAAAAGCAAAGTCCAGCTTTTCACCATCGTCATGTGACAAGTGCGGGATCAGGGGGAAGCCCTCCCAAAAGGGCAAGTTGCCATCGAGGTAAAGCGTCTGCGTCCCCGGATATTCTTGCGCAACTTGGTCGGCGGCGTTTTGTGCGACATCCGCCATCTCAGGCGTCACAAAATGGCGCATTGTCACGCAATAAAACACCGACTGCGCCCGGAGCGTTTCTCCGAAACAGGGCAAAGCCACCCGCCCGAAAAACGGCGCGATCTGTAGCGCCGCGCCCCACAATGCCGCATAAACCAGCAGAAAAACCAGAACCCGTTGACGAAACCGCAAAGCAATCAGCCAAGCCAAACCGCCCAATTGCGTGAGCAGCGTCAAAAACAGGATCCAACCCACATGCCCGGCCCAGATCAGCCCCCGCAGCACGGGCAGCCCTCACGTTTTTTCAACGTGATTTTTCGGGTTTCGCCCCAGAGCGCGTCATAGATCAACATCTCGCCCCGCAAAACCGCGCCCGCCCCGGTGATCAATTTGACCGCCTCGACGGCCATCATCGACCCAACAACGCCGGGCAAAGGCCCCAAAACGCCAGCTTCGGCACAGCTTGGGGCCAATTCCGGAGCCGGTGCGTTTGCGAAAATGCACTGGTAACACGGCCCGCCGTTGGCCGGGTCAAAGACGCTGACCTGACCCTCCCACTGGCTAAGTGCGCCGGAAATCAGAGGTTTGCCCAAGGCAACCGCCGTTTCATTGACCAAGTATCGGGTGTCAAAGTTGTCGGTTCCGTCCAGAACAACATCATAGTCGGCCACAAGCTCTTTGGCGATCTCGGCGGACAGGCGGCGTTTGTAGGGCCGCACTTTGAGGTAGGGGTTAATGGCCTTCATCCGCGTTTCGGCGGAAAACACCTTGGGGGTGTCAATGGCGTCATCGCTGTGAATAACTTGCCGTTGCAAGTTACCTGCGTCAACGACATCGTCATCAATCACCCCAATCGTGCCAACACCCGACGCCGCCAAATAGAGCAAAGCCGGAGAGCCAAGCCCCCCTGCACCAATCACCAAAACCTTGGCCTCTTTTAGCTTTTTCTGCCCCGGTCCGCCGAGTTCACGCAAAACGATTTGGCGGGCATAGCGCGACAGCTCGCCTTCGGCAAAAAGGCTTTCATTCTGGGTCACGGGTATCTCCTTGGCCTGCGCTTTGGATCGCAGTTTAGCCAAGCCAACCCGATAGACCCAGACCATGGCAGAAAATCCCAGCAGGATCAGCCAAAAGGCCGCAGACCCGCCTGTTGCGATGCGCAATGGGTGCCCGTCAGGCAGAACCAGATGCAACAGGATCACCGCCCCAAAGAGCACCACCAACAAGGCCCAGCGCAGCGGCTTTGGTGCTTTGGTCAAGTGGCCAACACCCCAGATCAGCGCTGCCAAGCCAAGAACAGGGATCACGTTATTGCCTCCCGGTGGAACCAAATCCACCGGCACCGCGCGTCGTATCATCCAATTCGGAGACCAGTTCAAATTGCGCCTGCACAACAGGGGCGACGATCATCTGTGCGATCCGATCGCCATGCGCAATGACAAACGGTTCCTGCCCTGCATTCATCACAATGACCCCCAAAGGCCCGCGATAATCGCTGTCGATTGTGCCGGGGCTATTGGGCAGAGTGATGCCTTGTTTCAACGCCAAACCGCTACGCGGACGCAGCTGAACCTCAAACCCTTGCGGGATGGCCAAGCGCAACCCGGTCGGGACCAAAACGCGCGATCCCGGGATCAGCTCTATGCTTTGTCGATCCGCAAAATTGGCCCGCAGGTCCGCGCCCGCCGCCCCATACGAGGCATAGTGAGGCAATCCTAGGGATTGGTCGGCACCCTCATCCCACATCATTTGAACAGCAATCACACCTGCCCCCATTTCTCGTTGCGCTGCAAGCGGCGCGCGTTAGCCGTCGCCCAAATAGGCTGCGATACGATCCGCCAATGCCCGCGCAACTTCGTCTTTGCTCATACGTGGCCAGTCTTCCGACCCATCCTCAGAAATCAAAACAATCGCGTTTTCTGATCCGCCCATGATGCCGGTTTCCGGCGACACGTCATTGGCAACGATCCAATCACAGCCCTTGCGCGCCCGTTTGGAGGTCGCATTGGCAACCACATCATCGGTCTCGGCGGCAAAGCCAACCACCAAATCAGGTCGCCCCGCGTCCATCTGGGATACCTCGGCCAAAATGTCCGGGTTTTCGGCAAATTCCAAAACCGGCAATCCGCCTTTGGTCTTTTTGATCTTGCTATCCGAGGCGCTGGCCACCCGCCAATCCGCCACAGCCGCCGCAAAAACCCCGGCATCCATCGGTAGGGATTTCATCACGGCCTCCCGCATTTCTCGGGCGGATTGGACCTCGATGACGTCTACGCCTGTTGGCCGGGCCGCCTCGGCCGGACCGGTGACAAAGGTCACATCCGCCCCCAGCGCCCGTAGCGCATTGGCGATGGCGGTGCCCTGCGCACCCGAGGACCGATTGGCGATATAGCGCACCGGATCAATGGGTTCATGTGTCGGACCAGAGGTGACCAAAACCTTGCGACCACGAAGCGGACCGTCGGCAAGCGCGGTTTGAATGGCGGCGACAATCTCCATCGGTTCCGCCATGCGCCCCGGACCATATTCGCCACAGGCCATATCTCCGTCATTTGGCCCAACAACCGAAACCCCGTCGGCCTTTAGCGTGGTCAAATTGCGCTGTGTCGCCGGGTGATCCCACATACGCACATTCATCGCCGGGGCAATCATCACCGGCGTGTCGGTCGCCATCAACAAAGTGGTCGCCAGATCCCCGGCCAACCCGTTGGCCATCTTGCCCATCAAATCCGCCGTCGCCGGGGCAACCACAACCAAGTCTGCAACGCGGCTAAGTTGGATATGCCCCATCTCCGCCTCTTTGGTGAGGTCGAACAGATCGCGGTGCACCTCTTCCCCCGCCAAGGCGGCGACGGACAAGGGGGTCACAAATTGTTCGGCGGCCCGAGTCATGACCGGGGTGATTGCCGCGCCGCGTTCGCGCAGGCGGCGGATCAGATCGAGGCATTTATAGGCCGCGATCCCGCCACCAATGATCAAAAGAATGCGTTTGCCTGTCAGCATGATCCCACCTGCCCGTCGTTTGCCCAAGTGTTACGCGCGCGCGCAACAAGTTTCAACGCAGGCGGTTATTTAAACGCGGCACAAGGATCGTCGCGTTCCACCGTCGGGCTAAAGGTGATTTCGTCAAACACGCCATCCGGCGGGCCAACGCCCTCTTCGCCTTGGCCTAGTGAATAGATGTCTAAATTGGGCGCAACACGGTCCAAAATCACCGGTGCCCCCCAATCTTTGCGCGCATGCCCGTTGCCGGTGATCACAGCAACCGGGCCACCGGTTTCCTCAAACGCCTGAACAACAGCTCGGGCCAAGGCGGCGTCCCGCAGCCGCTGCATATTCACCATCATCGGCAACATGTTTTCAGGAAGCGCGTCACAATGGGCGGCCATTTGCATGGCTTCCCGCTCTGTTTGTTGCGTATCTGGCAAAGGCTGATCCAACCCGAACTGCGCAGCATCACGGCCGAAAACGGCTTGGACCGGTTCACTCATCAAACGCCGCGCATCTTCGCGCGGAACAGCGCCACCAAAAACTTGGGCCTCTGGTGCCGCAGCAAAGATCGGGTAATACATCGAAAAATCGGGCCAGCCCGAGCTTTCCCAACCCAACGCTTGTTCAAGAAGATCGGCATTACCGACAAGTTCCGGCGTCACCAAACTGGCCTGATCAGCCGTCAGCATTTCAAAAACCAAAGCTTTGGGTTTTGCTGCTGTGACACGTTCGGTCTGCTGCTGGTGATGGCCCGGATTATCGTGCGTTTCACCTAGGAAAATAACGTCCTGCGCCGACAAAGGCACAGGGCAAACCAACATGGCAGCGGCGATCAAAGCGTAGTTCATACCAAGAACTGATGCACCTCGTCGGCGTTTTCTTCAAGGCTTTTCCGCATCTTGGTCATCGCGGCGGCCTCAACCTGACGAATACGCTCTTTGGACAGGTTGAGCTCGTCGCCAAGGCTTTCGAGGGTCCGGGGCACATCGCGGAGCTTGCGTTCGCGCACAATGTATCGTTCCCGATCGCTCAACCGATCCATCGCGCCAACAATCCAATCACGCATCTGAAGCGTATCATGACGATCAGCGACAATTTCCGCCGCCTGCGCGCCGTCATCCGCCAAGGCATCAATCCATTCACGCCCCTCATCTTCGGTCGATTGCGTGGCGTTGAGCGAGAAATCAGACCCCGACAAACGCCCTTCCATCATCTCAACATCGCGCAAAGGCACGCCAATTTCCGACGCGATCCGGTGGCGCAACTGATGTCCGTCAAGTGGTTCACCGGCAACTGTTGCCTCACGTTCGATCTGAGCCTGCACACGTTTCATGTTGAAAAACAGGGATTTTTGCGCGCTGGTTGACCCGGTGCGCACCATCGACCAATTGCGCATCACGTAATCTTGGATCGACGCTTTTATCCACCAAATTGCATATGTAGAAAAACGCACGCCGCGGTCCGGGTCGAATTTGTCTGCGGCTTTCATCAACCCCAGACCGGCCTCTTGGATCAGGTCATTCATCGGCGCGCCATAGCGTTTAAATTTTGACGCTTGTGAAATCGCAAGGCGCATATAGGCGTTGATCAGGCGGTGCAGCGCCTTCTCATCCCGATTGTCACGCCACGCGCGCGCCAGTTCTTGTTCGGTTTCGGCATCCAAAAGCTCAGCCTTCATGGCTGCGCGTGGCAATTGCCGATCGTTTAATCCGTCCAGTGCCATCGTAAACCCCCTGTCGTTACGCGGTACAGTTTGAATACGGTCTTGCGCGCCGTTTGGATTAGATGTGGGGTGGATTTATCTTTGATCAACCCTGAGATGACAGAGCTGTGATCAAAGTTTCTGATAAACGCGCGCACAATTCAGAATTTTCAATTTGGCGAAATCTAATCCACCTTTGAAATAACGACAGGAGATTTCATGACCCATAGATTGATCATCGGTGACTACACCTACTCAAGCTGGTCCTTGCGCGGCTGGCTGCTCTTGCACCGGTTTGGCATCCCGTTCCGCCCTGAGTTGGTGGAATTTGACCAAGATAGCGTTGCAAATCAGCTTAAGGAACACGCCCCGGCGCGCACCGTTCCGACCTTGATCACCGATACCGGGGATGTGGTTTGGGATAGCCTTGCCATTGCCGAGGAACTCGCAACGCGCCATCCAGACGCTGGTATTTGGCCATCCGATCCGTCACTGCGCACATTAGCCCGCAACTTGGCGGCGGAAATGCACTCTGGGTACAATAGCCTGCGCAATGAATGCCCGATGAACCTATCCGTGGCCTACAAAGGCTTTGATCCCTCTGACGGAACCAAGGCCGATTTGGCGCGTATTGACTACGTTTGGGGCCATGCTCTTGAGCGTTCAAATGGTCCGTGGCTCTGCGGAGAATATTCGGCCGTGGATGCATTCTTTGCCCCGGTTGCAGCCCGTATTGCGGGCTATGGTCTTTCGGTTGGCGAGGCGGCCCAAGCCTATGTTGCGCGCCATTTGGCCGACCCGGCCTTTCGCCGCTGGCGTGCCTTGGGTGAGGCCCGCGCCGTTGCCTTGCCATGGTATGCCAAGGATTTTAACACCGTAGATTGGCCTGGCCCCAAGCCCTTGAGCGCCCGTATCGTTGAAACCGGCACGGCGGAAAACGCGTATTGCCCCTATTCTGGCAAGCCCGTCACACATTTGTTTGAGGTCAAAGGCCGGACATTCGGCGTTTGCAATGCCAATTGCCGCGCCAAAACCGTTGCCGACCCAGAGGCATGGCCTGCGTTTATGGCGTTGCTGGCCTGACACCTATCTTAACCATTTCAATGGGGCGTTAACACTTTTGCAACCATGATTGTCTCAAGCTTGGCCGCCAATGTCTGGCACCGGCAAAGGAGCAGGGATCATGGTTGCACATGCCTACACAGTTGCATTCGAAGGGGTCGAAGCGCGCCCCGTCGAAGTGCAATGCGCCATAACCCCAGGTCTCCCGGCGTTCTCCATCGTGGGTCTGCCGAACAAGGCCGTCTCTGAGGCCCGTGATCGCGTGCGCACCGCGCTTGCCTCCCTTGCTATCGCGCTGCCATCCAAACGGATCACAATTAACCTTTCACCGGCGGACCTCCCCAAGGACGGGTCACATTTCGATCTCCCCATCGCACTTGGTTTGCTCGCTGCTTTGGACATCATCCCCAAGGACGCCGTGGCGCAAACCGTTGCCTTGGGAGAGCTGTCATTAGATGGGGCATTGGTTCCGGTTTTAGGGGCTTTGCCCGCGGCCATGTCTGCTGCCAATGATGATCGGGCCTTGCTTTGCCCCTATGCCTCCGGCCCAGAGGCCGCTTGGGTCGATGCCTGCAATGTCATCGCCGCCAAAACGCTTTTGGATGTGGTGCGTCACTATTCAGGGCAAGCCGTTCTAGAACCCGCCATCGCGGGTGAAGTCGCGGCACAAACATCCTCAAAAGACCTGCGTGATGTCAAAGGTCAGGAACGGGCCAAACGCGCGCTGGAAATTGCGGCGGCTGGGCGGCATCACCTGTTTATGGTCGGCACTCCCGGGTCTGGAAAATCCATGTTGTCGGCGCGGATGCCCGGCATTTTGCCACCCCTGTCCGCAAAAGAGGCGTTAGAGACCTCGATGATCCATTCTGTGGCCGGTATCTTGGAAGAAGGCGGTGTTCCTCGCTCTCGCCCCTTTCGCCAACCTCATCACACCGCGTCTATGGCGGCGATCATCGGCGGCGGGCGCGGTGCCAAACCCGGCGAGGTCAGCATGGCCCATAACGGCGTGTTGTTTCTAGATGAGTTGCCAGAGTTCCAGCGGCAGGTTCTAGAAACACTTCGACAGCCCGTTGAAACAGGCGAGGTTATGGTGGCCCGCGCCAATGCCCATATCAATTACCCCTGCCGATTCCTGCTATTGGCGGCCGCAAACCCATGCAAATGCGGGTATTTATCTGCCCCTGATCAGGCCTGTTCCCGCGCACCCATTTGTGGAGAAGACTATTTGGGGCGGATTTCCGGCCCCTTGATCGATCGGTTTGACCTGCGTCTTGATGTGCCGCCGGTGTCTGTTGCGGATCTCGATCTGCCTGCGACTGGGGAGAGTTCTGAGACCGTTGCCAAGCGGGTTGCCGCCGCGCGTGACCTCCAGCGGTTAAGGTTTGAAAACCACGACAATATGCACACCAATGCCGATGCCGAAGGGCAAGCCCTAGAAGACATCGCCGCACTTGAACCCGAAAGTCGGGACCTATTGCTGCGCGCGGCGGACCGGTTCGGGCTTTCTGCGCGTGGCTATCACCGGGTTTTGCGCGTCGCCCGGACCATTGCGGATTTGGACCAAAGCGAAAACCTACAGCGTCCACATGTGGCCGAAGCGCTGTCTTACCGTTTGGTGTCCGCCAAGGAATCCTGAACAAAACTTGCCAATTGGCGCAAACTTTTGCGCGCCTCCGGCAGCCAGCCATCCATCAGATGCCAGACATGCGGCGCATCGGATAGGCTTTGCAAGCGAACATCGCCGCCAAAACCGCGCAACCGCTCCGCCAATCGCGTGGCATCGTCGCGCAAAATCTCGGTTTCGGAATAGTGGATCATCGCCGGCGGGCAGTTGGGAAACGCCGCGAACAACGGTGAAATGCGCGGGTCCTTGGGGTCGAGGTCGCCCAAAACGATGTCGCTTAGCTCTTGGAACCGCGCGACCGGTAAAATCACGTCGCTGTCTTTGTTCGTCTCGAGGCTTGCCCCGGTTTGGGCGAAGTCGACGCAAGGTGACATTGAAAACACACCCGCAGGAACCGTTCCGCGCCGACACAGCTCTGACAAAATCGCAAAGGCAATACCACCCCCGGCGGAATCACCGCCCAAAACGATGTCTTTGGGCGCAAACCCCTGCGCCATCAGCCGATCCCACGCCGCCAACGCATCGTCAAAGGCCGCCGGGGCCGGGGCATCTGGAGCCAAGCGATAATGCGGTGCACAGACCTCAAGGCCCGAAAGACGAGACAGCCTGCCAAGCAGCCCTTCGTATACCCACGGGCTCCCGGCGACATAGCCGCCGCCGTGGAAAAACAGAATTGCCTTGCCTATTTGACACGGGCCAGACGCAATCCAATGCAGGCCACCGGGCCGCATATAATGCCGCAAAAAGGGAGGTTTGCGAAACGCCAACCCGGCCAAAAAGTCCAAGGCCTTGTGGGCGTCATCCGGCCCGCGCGTTTTGGTCAGCTGCGGTTTGATCACATGCCGCAGCCATTTGTTCAGACATCTAAGTTGCCAACTCAGGCGCATTTGGCTTCGATAGCCAGCCAGATTTTTTCGGCAACGTTGATCCCGTCAAAGCGTTCCAACTCTTGGATGCCGGTCGGCGAGGTCACGTTGATCTCGGTCAGATAGTCGCCGATCACGTCAATCCCGACAAAAATCTGGCCTTTATCACGCAATGTCGGGCCAATGGCTTTGCAGATTTCCAAATCACGCGCCGAAAGCTCGACCTTTTCGGGCCGCCCGCCAACATGCATATTTGATCGCACCTCACCCGCTGCTGGCACTCGGTTGATGGCCCCAACCGGTTCTCCATCGACCAAGATCACCCGTTTGTCACCCGCGGTGACATCGGGGAGATATTTCTGCACAATCAACGGCTCACGCGAGAAACCGGTAAAGAGTTCGTGCAGCGAAGATAGGTTGCGATCTTGGGCGTCCAGCTTGAACACACCGGCCCCGCCGTTGCCGTAAAGCGGCTTTAGAATGACGTCGCCATGACGTTCCTTAAAGGCGCGGATCGTGCGCAAATCACGCGCCACGGTGGTCGGCGGTGTGAGGTCTGGAAAGTTCAAAACCAGAAGCTTTTCCGGGTAATTGCGCACCCAGAACGGATCATTGACCACCAAAACCTGTCCGGCCAGCCGATCAAGCAGATGGGTCGTTGTGATGTAGTGCATGTCAAATGGCGGGTCTTGGCGCAGCCAAATCACGTCAAAATCGGCAAGGTCCACAACCTCTTCGGGTTGCAAAACGGCGGGTTCATCGGCGACCCGCTGTACCGTCATCCGGTGACCACGGGCGGTGATTTTACCCTCTTCATAGGCCAATTGATCCGGCCCATAGTAAAACAGCTCATGCCCACGGGCCTGTGCCTCTTCGGCAAGGCGAAAGCTGCTGTCTGCGTTGATGTCGACACCCGAAATCGGATCCATCTGAAAGGCGATTTTCATGGTTTTTCCCCAATTCTTCTCGCCATAAATGGCGCATGCCTGCCTTGGGTTCAATGGCCGGTTCTGATCTTAATGACCAATCGCGTTCTCGATCACGTGAATGATGCCCTGATTGTCGACCAGCGCCACGTCAAATCGCATCGGCGTCAACAACCCCAAAGGTTGGGTCCCGGCGAATTCCTCAGCCGCAGATTGGAGCCGTAGCATTTGATGCGGGCTTAGCCTTTCGGCGGCGCGCGCGGTATTGCGGCTCTTTTTGACCTCAATAAATACCAAACCGTCGCCATCTTTGGCGATCAGATCAATTTCACCGCCCTGCCCCCGCCACCGCGTTTCCAAAATCGCGAAACCACGTCGTTCGTAATCTTGGGCAACTTGAAGTTCCGCCGACATCCCGGCGTGAAATCCAACGCTCCCCCGAGATTGACGTGCGGTTTTGGTCATTCCTCATCCTTGTCTTCTTGCGTGTCATCTTGGGCCATATGCATGGCACGCTGGTAAACAGGGCGGCGTTTGATATCAAACTTGCCCGACACAAAATCGGCGGCGTCCCGCACCGACATGGTTTGCAGGGCCAAGCGTAGGTCCTGATCTATTAAGTCTTCGCTAACCTCGGCCTTGTCGCCTTTGCCGATAAGCAAAACAATTTCGCCTTTAACGTTGTTATTCGCGTAATGGTCGGCCAAGTCCGCCACCGTCCCCCGCCGGCTTTCCTCAAACTTTTTGGTCAATTCTCGGCAAACCGAAGCAGGGCGATCCCCCCCCAAAACAGTTACGGCATCCCTCAAAGACGCCGCCAAACGTTTGGGTGATTCATAGAAAGCGAGTGTCGCCTGAACCTCGGAGAGCTCTTTGAGCACCCGCTTTCGCGCCCCCGATGCATTGGGCAAAAACCCTGCGAACAAAAACCGATCCGTCGGCAACCCCGCCAAGGTAAGCGCGGTCACCACCGCCGAGGCCCCCGGTGCGGATGTGACCGGCAATCCCTCATCCTGAACCGCGCGGGCAAGGTCAAACCCCGGATCCGAAATCATCGGCGTGCCCGCCTCAGAGGCATAGACAACGGACCGACCCGCCTGCAGTTCCGCCATAATCCGTGGTCGGGCGCGGGCTCCGTTATGGTCGTGATAGGGAATCAGCGGTCTGTCGCCCAAGGCAATACCGTGGATTTCCATCAATCGGCGCAGGCTGCGGGTGTCTTCGGCGGCCAATACATCTGCATCACGCAAAATATCCAACGTCCGCAACGTGATGTCGCGGGCATTCCCAATCGGTGTCGCCACCAAATACAGGCCCGCAGTTAGGTTTTGACGCATGCCAACGTAATTTTCCCCGTCAATCATCGCGCCATTCCCCGCCTTGTCCTGATTCATTGCTGGACCCCTCACTCTGCTTGTTTATATTCGCGGTCAACCAAGCGCGGGGCGAACCCGCGACAAAAACGAGGGAGTTCTCCGTCCATGTTTGCTGTTTTGTCCCCCATGCGCAAGGCGTTACGCCCCGCAATTGGCCTCGCGGCCGCTGTGATGCTTTCTGCTTGTGATCCGACCGCCCTTGGTGGTTTGGGCGAAAGCGCGGGTGGAAACTCTGGCCCGAAAATCGATCCGAAAAAGCCGATTCAGGTGGCGTTGTTGGTGCCCAAGTCCGATGCCCAAGCCGCTTCTATCGCTGTTTCTATGGAGAACGCAGCGCGTTTGGCCATCGCCGAGTTGAATGGCGTTCAAATCGAATTGAAAACCTATGACACGGCTGGGGTTGCCTCAACAGCAGCAGCCCAAGCGCAGCGCGCCGTTGATGAAGGCGCGAAAATCATTCTCGGCCCCTTGCGCGCCGATGCGGTGAACGAAGCCGGTCGCGCGGTTGCCGACGAAGGCATCAACGTACTCGGGTTTTCCAACAATCCCTCTATTGCCGGCGGCAATGTCTTTATTCTGAGCCCAACGTTTAACAACACGGCCAACCGCCTCATGGCCCATGCCCGCAACCAAGGCAAAAAGAGCGTCGTGATTGTCTATTCCGATGATGTTCCCGGCCAATTCGGCCGCTCTGCGATTGAACTCGCGGCTTCGGCAAACGGAATTCGCGTTGTGTCTACCGAAGGGTATACCCTGTCCGTCGAAGGGGTGACGGCCACAGCCCAAGCCGCAGCGGCAGCCGTCAAATCCGGAGAAGCGGATTCCATCTTTATCACCACCGATGCAACCAACGCCGCGATGCCGATGTTGCTTAACCAATTGCCAAGCAATGGCATTGCACCGGATCAGGTTCAATATGTTGGCCTGACACGATTTGACGTGCGCCCCGATCTGTTTAGCCTCCCCGGCGCAACGGGTGTTTGGTTCGCGCTTCCTGACCAGGGTCAGCAAAACGCCTTCAACAGCCGTTATTCCGCGACCTATGGTGCTGCTCCCCATCCCCTTGCTGGAATCGCCTATGACGGCATCTCCGCCATTGGTGCCTTGGCCAAACAAGGGAGGGGCGACGCTTTGACCGCCAAAGCATTGACCCGGGGTACTGGCTTTAACGGCACCGGGGGTGTATTCCGCTTGAAAGCGGATGGCACCAATGAACGGGCGCTGTCTGTGGCAACGATCAAAGACAATCAGATGGTGATCCTTGACCCAGCCCCAAAAGCCTTCTCAGGCGCAGGTTTCTAAGACCGACACACAAGACAAAGACCTGATGCCGGACGATTTGATCGCACCGGCATCAGCGATTTTCGACCTTCCAACCATCCGTGCCGAGCTTTTTGAAAGCTTTCCCAAAGACGCCAAGGAAGCCGAGATTCGCAAGCTTACTGTGGCCAAGCTTGCGCAAGCGCGCGACGTTGGGCGCAAAGTGATCGCCGAAGCCCTTGCCGCAGAACCCTTTGGGGCCCGCCGCACCACCCGCGCCTATACATGGCTAACCGATGGCATGGTCCGCCTGACCTTTGAGGTCGCGACCAAACGTTTGCACAAACTCAACAATCCGACCGAAGGTGAACGCCTTTCGGTGATTGCCGTTGGCGGTTACGGGCGCGGCGAAATGGCCCCGTTTTCCGATGTCGATCTGCTGTTTTTGACCCCCTACAAAATCACCGCTTGGGCCGAAAGCGTCATTGAATCGATGCTTTACATGCAGTGGGACCTGAAGATGAAGGTTGGCCATAGCTCTCGCACGGTGAAAGATTGTATTCGTCTTGGCGGCGAAGACATGACCATCCGCACCGCCATGCTTGAGCATCGCTATTTGACCGGTGACGCCCCGCTTGCCGAAGAGCTGGACCAGCGCCTGTTGAATGACCTGTTTACCGGGACCGAACGCGAATTTGTCGAGGCCAAATTAGCCGAACGCGATGCACGGCACGAAAAGCAGGGCCAGCGGTACATGGTCGAGCCCAATGTCAAAGAAGGTAAGGGCGGGTTGCGAGACCTGCAATCGCTCTATTGGATTGCCAAATATGTGCACCACACTGATGACATCTCGGAACTGGTGCAGCTTGGGGTGTTTCATCCCGATGAGAACGAAAAATTTGTTCAAGCTGCGCGGTTTTTGTGGGCGGCGCGCTGTCACCTGCATCTGGCGGCTGGACGCCCTGTTGAACAGCTTAGCTTTGACATGCAGGTCGAAGTGGCCGACCGCATGGGCTATACCGACAAACCCGGGCGGCGCGGTGTGGAATGGTTCATGCAAGACTATTTTCGCCATGCCACAGCCGTTGGGGATCTCACGCGGATTTTCCTGACCTCGCTTGAGGCGGACCACAAGAAAGCCCCGCCGCTTCTTGAGCGACTTTTCAAACGCAAGCCACGGGTCAAAGAAGGCTTCAAAGTCGTGAATGGCCGCCTTGCCATCGCGGATGACACCACCTTTTTGAATGATAATCGCAACATTCTGGGCCTCTTCGGAGAAGCCTTGCGCACTGGTCTCTTGATCCACCCCGATGCGATGCGGCTTGTCACTGCCAATCTGGATTTGATTGACGACGACATGCGAAACGACAAGGACGCGCAAAAACAGTTTCTTGACCTTGTCCTAAAACATGGCAACCCCGAGCGGGCGCTGCGGCGTATGAATGAGCTTGGGGTTTTGTCGGCCTTTATACCCGAATTCGCCCCGATTGTGGCGATGATGCAATTCAACATGTATCACCACTACACCGTCGACGAACACACCATTCAGGTTATCCAACATCTCGCCAATATCGAGCGCGGTGAAGTGGGCGAAGAGCTTCCGGTCTCCACCGAAATCATCAAAAGCGGCATCAATCGCAAGGTTATGTATGTGGCTCTATTGTTGCACGATATCGGCAAAGGTCGGGACGAAGATCACTCGATCCTAGGGGCCAAGATCGCCCGCAAAGTCGCGCCACGCCTTGGCTTGAAACCCAAAGAGGCGGCGACGGTGGAATGGTTGGTGCGCCACCATCTGGTCATGTCGGACATGGC
This sequence comes from Pelagimonas sp., assembly GCF_058892305.1. Classification (NCBI taxonomy): domain Bacteria; kingdom Pseudomonadati; phylum Pseudomonadota; class Alphaproteobacteria; order Rhodobacterales; family Roseobacteraceae; genus Pelagimonas; species Pelagimonas sp. The sequence goes on along the minus strand of NZ_JBZXVN010000032.1, from coordinate 57,655 downwards.
TCAGAAACGCGATATTGCCGACCCGCGCACCGTGCGCGATTTTGCCAAAGTGGTCAAAACCGTTGAACGGCTCGATCTGTTATGTGTTTTGACGGTCTGCGATATTCGCGGCGTTGGGCCTGATACGTGGAACAATTGGAAAGCCTCCCTGATCCGCGCGCTTTACCGTCAAACCCGGCGGGCGCTCGAAGATGGAATGGAGGCCCTGAACCGCGAAAACCGTGGTGCCGAAGCCAAGAAACTGCTGCGGGAACGCTTGCCCGACTGGACAACCTCTGCGTTGCGCAAAGAAGTGGGTCGCCACTACCCGCCCTATTGGCAGGGCTTCCACATCACCGCCCATTTGGTTTTTGCCGAACTGCTTCGTGACATTTCCGACGATGAAATCAAAATCGACATTCATCCCGACGAAGACCGCGACGCCACACGCGTCTGTTTTGCCATTGCCGATCATCCGGGGATTTTCTCGCGGCTGACCGGGGCCTTGGCGCTTGTTGGGGCCAACATTGTCGATGCACGCACCTTTACCACCAAGGATGGCTACGCCACCGCCGCGTTTTGGATTCAGGACAGCGACGAAGCCCCCTACGAGACCGCGCGCATTCCGCGCCTCAAGGATATGATCCGCAAAACCCTTATGGGGGAGGTGGTGGCCCGCGAGGCGATCAAATCAAAGGACAAGCTCAAGAAGCGCGAACGCGCCTTCAAGGTGCCGACGTCGATCACCTTTGATAATGAGGGATCCGAGATTTACACAATCATCGAGGTCGATACGCGTGACCGGCCCGGCTTGCTCTATGATCTGGCTCGCACTCTGGCAAACTCCAACGTTTATATCGCCTCTGCGGTCATCGCGACCTATGGCGAACAGGTGGTCGACACCTTCTATGTCAAAGACATGTTTGGCCTGAAATTCTACACTGAAAGCAAACAGAAAACGCTGGAAACCCGCCTACGTGCGGCTATCACCGCGGGTGTCAAACAAGCCAATAGCTAAGTGGGGTTGTGGCGGCGCGATCACGTCGGGCCGCCATTTGCATCCCCTAAAAACTTCGCTACCACTAGGGAATGACACTGAACTGGGCAATCTTTGGCACGGGCTTTATTTCCAATAAAGTCATCGACGGCATAGCGCGAAGCGACGGTTCGCAGGTGCAGGTCATCGCGGGACGTAAGCCAGAGGTTTTGACCAAGTTTCAGGCCGCACATGGCATTCCCATGATCTCAACCCACTATGGTGCGGTTTTGGCCGATCCGTCGATTGATGTGATTTACATCGGCCTACCCAACCATGTTCATCACACGCTCACAGCGGCGGCAGCCAAAGCGGGCAAGGCGGTTTTGTCGGAAAAATCCCTGACGACCACCATGCACGATGCAGATATATTGCTATCCTCAGTTCGGGCGCATCGAACCTTCTTTGTCGAGGGTTTCATGTATCTGGCTCATCCGTTCCTTCACCGGTTTTTTGAGATTTTGCAGGATGGGCGTTTGGGGGAATTACGATCAGTGTCTGGTGTTTATGCCGCCGATATCTGGAAGGTCGTCAATCCGTTAGGGATGGGCACTCTCTACAATTTGGGGTGCTATCCGGCGTCCTTATTGCACCTTACTGTTCAAACCATGTGCGGGCCAAGGGCCTTTGGGCAACGCATATTGCACGGTGTTGGTAACCTAAACAGCGACAACACCATTTGTGATGCCGCCTGTTTGGTACGCTTCGACAACGGTGTCATTGCAACGCTGCAATCCACGGACAGCTACGGCACATGCAATGCGTTTAGCGTTTTGGGGAGCAAGGGAGAACTGCGATTTGTTTCCAACCCTTGGCAACCCATCGCCGGACGCTCACATTTGCAATGGCGCCCCTATGACGGTGATGTCGAAGACATCTATGTCGAAGATGATTTTGACGCCTTCTATCACCAGATCAAAATGGTTGAACGGCATGTGATGGCCAAAGAGCAAGAGGCAGCGCGCCCCTCTCCCGGCCATCAAGATAGTTATGAGATCATGCAGTTTCTAACCGATTGGGAATCTGCGTGCCGTCAGGGCTAAAACAAAAGCCGATCTGGTTTCAGATCGGCTTTTACAATTTCGTTTATCCGTAAATCGCTCGGGCTTGCCTAAACGACATAAGCTTGTGGCTTTTCTCATCCCAAAGGTGCAACCGCACCGAGGCAAAGCTTTCGCGGATGGTCATCCGGTTTGAGCTAGCCAGTTCCGCATGATCGCGCAGCACTTCGGGCAGGCGATAAAAGGGGATGCGGCTATAGAGGTGGTGCACATGGTGAATGCCAATGTTGGCGCTGGCCCACTGCAAGGCCTTTGGCAACACATAATACGAGCTGCCGTGGAGGGCGGCATCATGCAACTGCCAGTCTTCTTCCGATTCCCAATGGGCGTTTTCGAACTGATGCTGGACGTAAAACAGCCACATGCCAATCGTCGCGGCGGTCAGCGTTGACGGAACGAAGATAATCAGAATTGGAGCCCAGCCACCAAACCAATACAAAATGCCCAATGCAACAAACATCACCAAATTGGTCGACATCGCGCTGATCCAATATTTGCGCATGTTCATCAAGCCAATCGGCAACCTATTTTGAAGAAAGAACAGATAGCTTGGCCCAAAGCCAAACAAGATGATCGGGTTGCGATACAGGCGATAGTTCAAGCGACCAAGCCAGTTTAGTGCGCGATATTCTGCAACGGTCATCGTGTGAATATCACCGATGCCTCGGCGGCCAAGGTTACCATGTGAACTATGATGGATCGAATGGGTGCGGCGCCAGACGTCATACGGGGTCAGCGTCAACACACCCAGTACACGGCCAAGCCAATCATTCATGCCACGGCTGGCAAAAAACGACCCATGCCCGCAATCGTGTTGGATGGTGAACAAGCGAACAAGAAAAACACCCGCCGGAAGCGACAAGGCAAAGGATAGCCAGTAGCTAACCGCGAGCGCCTTCCACGCCAGAACCCAAAGCACGATGAAAGGGATCGCGGTAACCGCCACCTCAAACCAGCTTTGCTTCCAGTTTGGATCGCGATATTGCGAAAGAAGTTTGACCCAATCACGGGGGTCACGGGGTTCGGACTGCTGTGCCGAAAGGTCTGAATGTCGGTCCATGCGCCTGTACTGCTGTCGTAGGTTTCAGCCTAGATACCGGATTGCGACAGTATCGCAACGTCAATATCGTCTCAGGGCGCTTATCATTTGGTTAACAGTGCCACAAAAGCAAGAATACGCCGTTTGGTTGGGAAAATGCCACAATTTGGCGGGCCAAATGTCTCTTCGAAACGATGAACTAAATGCCCCCTGGGTAGATCTGGCACAACCAATCGTAGAACGCCTGGGATTTTTATCACAGGATTCGGGGAATTTGCCCCCGAGTTTAGCCGCCCGACTTTGGCTAAAGGCGTTTCGCGCTTACCCAGGCCCAAACAACCGTTCCCACATAAGCCAAACACAAGACAATCAATGTGAGCCACGCATATGTGAGCAGAGCTGCAAAAACGATCGAGATCACAAAGAAGAAGAACTTGAGACTGCTGCGTGAGATTTTAGTCGATTTGAATGACCATGTCGGGATTTGCGACACCATCAACAAACCGACAACAATGATATACAAGCACAGGATTAGGCCCGGCAGCCCGTCGCTTTCGGGGAATGCAAAAGACCAATAGAGCGGCATCATCACAAGGTATGCCCCGGCGGGTGACGGAACTCCTTCGAAAAAGGCGCTCGCCCCGTCGTTTTCCGCTGTCTTATTGCCAACGTTAAAGCGCGCCAAACGAAGAACACAACACATCGCAAAGACCAGCGCCGCAAACCATCCAATGCCACGCACGTCTTGCAAGGCCCAGAAATAGAGTATGAGGGGCGGGGCGACACCGAAGTTCAGGAAATCGGCAAGCGAATCCAACTCCGCCCCCATTTCGCTATCGCTGCCCAAGGCCCGTGCCAATCGGCCATCCAACCCATCCAAAACACCCGCCAGCAGAATCAGGTTCACCGCCAGCACATAGTTATCCTGTGCCGCCATACGAATGGCCGTCAAACCGGCGCAAATTGCGGCAATGGTCAGCGCGTTTGGCAGCAGCTGGATAAGCGAAAATTCGCGTTCTGGTTTTTCGGTGGGGTTTGTCATGCCTAACTTGATCAGCCTCAGCCCTTGGCCGTCAAGTCAGCAAGTACAGTTTCACCGGCAATCATCGTCTGGCCAAGCTGAACCATCGGGTCAACACCGTCAGGAAGATACACATCCAGACGAGAGCCAAAACGGATCAGGCCAAAGCGTTCACCGGTTTGCAATTCAACACCGGGTTCCACAAAGCAAACGATCCGACGCGCAACCAAGCCCGCAATTTGCACAACGGCCAAATCACGACCATCGGCCATTTCGATGCGCAGGCTGTTGCGTTCATTGTCTTTGCTGGCCTTATCAAGCGAGGCATTAAAGAACTTGCCCGGACGGTAGGCCACAGCCGTGACTTTCCCGGCGATGGGTGCGCGGTTCACGTGGCAATTGAAGACGCTCATAAACACGCTGACACGGGTCAGCGGGGCGTCAGCCATGCCGAGTTCCGCAGGGGGGACAGCCTTTTCGATCAACGAAACGATGCCATCCGCCGGGCTAATGATCAGCCCTTCTTTTTGTGGAGTGACCCGCTCTGGATCGCGAAAGAAGTAATAGCACCAGACGGTCAGGCCAACGCCGATCCAACCCAATGGCTCCCAGATCAGGAACAGAACAAATGTGATCGCGGCGAAGATGGCGACGAATTTGCGCCCTTCGGGGTGCATCGGCTTGATAAACGTGTCGCGCATACGCATGGCAATCACTCTCCTATGTCTTTGGATCACTGTGTCTTAAGTGGTTGCGCCCTAAACGCAAGGGGGCACAGCGCTTGACCGCCAAGAATTGCGCCAAAGCCGGGCAATTCGAAATCAGTTGTCAACAAATTTGCTTCATAACGCTGGTTGAACAGAAAAGATGAGGGGCAGAATGCACCGTTGGGTACTTGTGATCGGGCTTTGGATATGTGGTTGGGGGGGCTCCTTCGTTGTTGCGGAACAATTGCCGATGGACAATCGCGGTAGCCTTTTGGCCACCCGTCAGCCGATGTTTGCAACTTCTGGCGCGGCAACAACCGCCCCGCGCAACAACAGCAGCCTGTTTGCCGGTCAATCCGCAGGGAGCCTTCTGGCCCCCTACCCCGCCCGTGCAAAACCCCAACCCACCGCCGCCCGCTTTCATTTGGGGATGACCCCAAACACCCCCTTGGCGCGCATCCGTCATCTGATTGCTATGGCTGAGGCCGGCAAGAAGGGATATGACGCCGTTCAACATGGGGCCAAACGCAAGCCGTCCAAACGCCCGACCGACATGACAATCCAGGAGATTTATACCTGGATCGCCAACACGCCGGGCCAACAACACGCCATTGGGCGCTATCAATTCATCCCCGCAACCCTGCGCCGTTTGGTGAAAAAGCGCGGGATTAGCCGTCAGGCGCGGTTCGACAAGAAAACTCAAGATGCCTTGGCCGATGTTCTCTTGGCCGAAGCTGGTGTTCATGAGGTGATCAAAGGTGAGCTGCCGCGCCGTCGTTTCATGCACAACCTCGCCAAAATCTGGGCTGGTCTACCGACGTCAAATGGCGAATCCTATTACAAGGGGATCGCAGGCAACAAAGCCACGATGAGTTGGTCGCATTTCGACCAGGAAATGAGACGGATCTTTCCGGGGTAAACGCGCTTTGAAAGCCGCTTGAAACACCGGTTTGATCAAAGGGTTTCCTGCCCCGTTTACCCGAACAGCCAAATCCGATAGGCCTGCCGCAATTCGAAAGGCAGCTATCATGAAACCGATCAAACTGATTTCAGGCGTGATGACCGTCGGCTTTTGGACATTGGCAAGCCGCATTCTGGGATTTGTCCGCGAAATCATGATCCTGAGCCTCATCGGCCCCGGCCCGGTCATGGATGCGTTTGTCGCCGCCTTTCGCTTGCCCAACATGTTTCGTCGTTTCTTTGCCGAAGGCGCATTTAACGCCGCTTTTGTACCAATGTTTTCTAAGAAATACGAAGCGGATGAAGACCCGGTCGGGTTTGCTCGCGATGCTTTGAGCGGCCTAGCCTTGGTTCTAACACTACTCACAGCGCTAGCCTTGATCTTCATGCCCGCCCTTGTTTATGCGACCGCTGGCGGCTTGGCGGGGGACGGACGTTTTGACCTCACCGTCGGGTACGGCCGGATCGTCTTTCCCTATATCTTCTTCATCTCGCTTGCGGCGCTGTTCTCTGGCGTTTTGAACGCGACCGGCCGCTTTGCCGCCGCCGCCGCTGCGCCCGTCTTGCTCAATATTTTCTCAATCCTCGTTATGGCCATCGCCCATGCTGTGGGCGGTGAAGTTGTCACTTGGCTGGTTTGGACAATACCTTTCGCAGGGATCGCACAGCTGACCCTGGTTTGGATCGCCACTGATCGCGCCGGGATCAAGCTCCGGCCATCGCGTCCGCGCTGGACACCTGAGATGAAAATGCTGGTCGTGACCGCCGTTCCCGCCGCCTTGGCGGGTGGTGTTATGCAGATCAACCTGCTCGTTGGCCAATGGGTTGCGTCGAGCTTCGACAGCGCCATTTCATGGCTCTATTCAGCAGACCGCCTATATCAACTGCCGCTTGGCGTAGTCGGCATCGCCGTGGGGATTGTTTTGCTGCCTGACCTGTCCCGCCGCCTTAAGGCCCAAGATGAAACAGGTGGGCGCGAGGCGTTTTCGCGGGCCGGGGAATTGTCATTGGCGCTAACCATCCCGTCTGCGGTTGCTTTGATGGTTGTGCCTTTGCCACTCGTTTCTGTTCTTTTTGAACGCGGAGCGACATCCCACGCCGACGCCCAGGCGATTGCTTTGGCCGTTGCGATCTATGGCTTGGGCCTGCCGAGTTTTGTCTTGCAAAAAGTGCTGCAACCGCTGTTTTTTGCCCGTCACGACACCAAAAGCCCGTTCCGCTATGCGGCTTGGGCGATGGTGATCAACGCCGTGCTGGCCTTTGGGCTTGCGCCCGTGATCGGCTGGTTTGCACCGGCGATCGCAACAACGGTTGCGGGTTGGGTCATGGTGGCGATGCTGGCCAATGGCGCGCGCAAAATGGGGGATGTCGCCCGCTTTGACAGCCGCTTTTACAGCCGCCTCTGGCGCATTTGTCTTGCTTCGGCCGTGATGGGCGGCGTTCTTTGGGCGGCACATCTGGCGTTGAGCCCCTGGCTCTATGCCCAATATGTCCGATATTTGGCGCTTTTGGTACTGATTGCCATCGGATCGCTCGCCTATGGCGTATCAGGTCAATTGCTCGGCGCGTTTAGCATTTCGGAACTCCGCGGCATTGTGCGACGACGCAAGTAATCAATTGCGCCGCATCAACTCCAAGAACCGTGACCAACCGCCGGGAACCAGCAAAACGGTGATCACAAACCCTGTGGCAAATCCGGCCAGCTCGGCAACCCAAGAATTATCGCCACCAAACAAGAGCGCAAAAAGGAACTGGATCACCAAAAGCATCCCGATCAACCGGAACGCCAAAATCTGAGGCGCGCCCAAGGCCCCAAGCTTTGCCCACATGAAATAGGTGAACCCGCCAATAAGACCGTAGGCAGGCGGGTAAGCCCCGATCAAAATGCGCGGATCATCAAACACCAGCCCATAGGCCAAGGCCCCAACGGCAGCGGTTGAGAAATAGATCACCACAAATTTCCAAGCCCCAAGGGATTCGGCCACGATTTTGCCCATTGCCAAAAGGATCACCATCGCAAAAAGACCGTGGGTGAAATTGGCGTGGACAAACACATAGGCAACAAACCGGAGTAGATGCTCGACCGGCCACTGCCCGGTGCTGATCATCCATTCAAAGACCTTGTCCGAAAAGCCAAACCGCTCCCATGCTTCGATGCGCCAACCAACGGCGGACCGATCACCGATCAATCCGCGCTCGGCGAGATTGAAGGCCAACTCTAAACCCGCCATCACCAGAAAGAGGGCCACCACAACCGGAGGAAGCGGGTTAACAGCGCGTTCATTATGCGGATGGGTCATTTCTGCTCTTTCTTGACGATGCCTGATGCCATGGGTAAGCCACACGAGTCCATTATTCCAGACGGAGATAGAAATATGACAGAGGGCGTCCAAACCCCATCTGCATTTACCCCACGCATCTTTTCGGGGATCAAACCCTCGGGCGGGCTGACGCTGGGCAACTACCTTGGCGCGATCCAAAAATTTGTCGCCGCTCAGGATGCTGGTACCGAAAGCATCTTTTGCGTGGTGGACCTGCACGCCATCACCGTCTGGCAAGACCCAAGCGATCTGCGCACAGCCACCCGCGAAGTGGCGGCGGGCTATATCGCCTCGGGCCTTGATCCGGCGAAATCGATCCTTTTCAACCAAAGCCAAGTGCATGAGCATGCGGAATTAGCGTGGATTTTCAACTGTGTCGCACGTGTTGGTTGGATGAACCGCATGACGCAGTTCAAGGAAAAAGCCGGTAAGAACGCGGAAAAGCAATCGCTTGGGCTATATGCTTACCCATCGCTGATGGCGGCGGATATTTTGTTGTATCACGCCACCCATGTCCCGGTTGGTGAAGACCAGAAACAGCACGTTGAGCTTACCCGCGATATCGCGTCCAAGTTCAACCACGACTACAAGGTCGACTTTTTCCCAATCGCGGAACCGGTCATCGAAGGCCCAGCCGTACGGGTGATGAACCTGCGCGACGGGTCCAAGAAGATGTCGAAATCTGGTGAAAGCGACATGGAACGCATCAACATGCTCGATGATGCGGATAAGATTGCCAAGAAGTTCAAGAAAGCCAAGACCGATCCGGAACCGCTTCCCGAGACGCTTGACGGATTAGATGGCCGCCCCGAAGCGCGCAATTTGGTCAACATTTACGCGTCGCTATCTGGTCAAACCTCTGAACAAGTGATCAGCAACTATGCCGGGGCCGGTTGGGGCAAATTCAAGCCCGCGCTGGCAGATTTGGCTGTCGAGAAGCTTGCGCCAATTTCGGACGAAATGCGCCGCTTGATGGATGACCCGACCGAGATCGACAAAATCCTTGCGCAAGGGGCCGAAAGAGCCCGCGCCATCGCGGCACCGGTCCTGAAACGGACCTACGACATCGTCGGAATGGTGCGTTAAATCAAAGGCGTCGCTGGGTTTGACTACCTATCAAGAACCCAGCGACGCGCCTCTTCCAACTCTGCCCGTTTGAACGATTTCATCCGTATCCCCAAAGTGACGGGAGCCGCAGAAATGATCGGGCAATACCACCCGATATCCGACACAATCGCCACCCGGTCGATATGCGCCAAAAGCCCGCCATCTTCGGGGCCCGGTTCGGTGACGATTTGCTCATCAAAACCCGCGAAACTGTCGATGATTTCGATGACCTGAATGCTTCCTTGTGTCTTAATGAACCCGGCCATTGGCATCATAATAGATGCATAGTCTTCGCGGCACAGTGCACCGCGTACGGTAAGCTCTATTGTGCGTCGCTCGGGGAATTCGGCATAGGCCATGGGCACGTTGGGCATCTCCTTTTTGATAAAAAGTAGAACCCCTTACCTTGCGTCACCTTGATCCCAATCAACTAGCGTCACTTGCCCCCATAGACAAGACCCGGGCTGACAATCGCAAGGCGTGGCTTGGGTCTTGGGCGACGGGCGGCATCACCGGGTCATAGGTGGCCTTGATGACCGCGCCGATCTCGGGATGCAAAACAACCTGACCGCTTTCTAGTTTGGCCAAAGGTGAGCGCTCCGAAAACGCCTTTTCCGACCACAAAAGGAAGACCTGAGCCACTTGGCTCAGCGCCAAATCCTCGGCTGGCTGTTTCGCCATGACGTCATCCATCCGCAAAAAGACAAACGCCGCTTGAATAGCCCCGGTGTCATCAAAGCGAAAAACCCGATACTGGTTTGCCCCTGCGTCTTTGAGGCGGGCAACCATCGGATCAAGCCCGTCAATCAGCCGATCAAGGTCCGGAACGCCAAGCAGTTCATCCCAATCGCGGAAAAAGAACATCATGACGTTTGACCCAAGCTCCGGGTCGGTTTCCGCCATTTTGTGATCGGACAAAACGCACAGCGCCTCAAACGCCCCTTTGACAATGCTCAGGGTCTCATCTTCGATACCAAAGACAATCGGCACGATCGGTCGCCCCCAGCGGGCGCATAGATAAGAGCCGTCATTGCGGGTAAACAGCGTTTCGATCTCTTGCGGTGTCATGACGTCTCCTGCGGCTGGGTCTGCCCGATATGGGTTTCAAAACCTGCGCGGGGTTTAGCCATAGTCTGGGTCGCAACACCAGTCGAAATTCCGACGCAGATCAGGCCAATCAAGAGGCGCACCACTTACTTGGCAAACAAATCCGTTTGGCCCGGTGGCTTGGGGGCTGCCATACCAAGATGGGTCCAGGCCTTTTGGGCCAACATGCGGCCACGCGGGGTGCGCTGGATCAGGCCCTGTTGCAACAGGTATGGCTCGACCACTTCTTCAAGTGCATCTCGGCTTTCGCTTAGGGCTGCGGATAGGGTTTCGATCCCAACCGGGCCACCAGCATAGTTTTCAGCAATCAGTTTGAGATACCGCCGATCTGCGCCATCCAACCCAAGGGCATCCACGCCCAAACGGGTCAGGGAGCTATCGGCCAACGCCTTGGTCACGACACCACCGCCTTCGACGATGGCGAAGTCGACGACACGTCGTAACAAACGGCCAGCGATGCGCGGGGTTCCACGGGCACGTCGAGCAATTTCAAGCGCCCCGTCGCCCTTCATCGTCACGCCAAGTTTGCGCGCGTTTCCGGCGACGATGGTTTCCAATTCGGGGATTTCATAGAAATTCAGCCGGGTCGGAATGCCGAACCGGTCGCGCAATGGCGTGGTCAAAAGCCCCAGCCGAGTGGTGGCTCCGACAAGCGTGAAGGGCTGCAACTCAATCCGAACCGTGCGCGCCGCGGGGCCTTCGCCGATCACCAGATCAAGCTCAAAATCCTCCATCGCCGGGTAAAGCACCTCTTCGACGGCAGCATTCATCCGATGAATTTCGTCGATAAACAGAACGTCGTTGCGTTCCAGATTGGTCAGGATCGCGGCCAAATCACCGGCCTTGGCCAAAACCGGCCCAGAGGTCATGCGAAAACCAACCCCCAATTCGCGCGCCATAATCTGGGCCAGCGTGGTTTTCCCAAGGCCGGGTGGGCCATGAAACAACGTATGGTCCATCGCCTCGCCACGTTCACGCGCCGATTGAATGAACACCCGTAGGTTGGCACGGGCTTCGGCCTGACCGATGAAATCATCAAGCATTTGCGGCCGCAAAGCGCGGTCACGGTCGCCGGGCATTTGCTCGGGGCGCAGGGTTGGGTCAGGCTCTGTCATGATGTGTCCCTAAACGCCTTAGCCCGCCGGTGCGAGCAGTTTCAGCGCCGCGCGGATCAAAGCCGGGGTCTCGGCCTCGGGGGCTTCTCCGGCGGCTTGTGCCACAGCGGCGGCGGCCTCGCTTGGGCCGTAGCCCAAATTACCAAGCGCGGACAAGGCTTCGGATTGCGCAGAGGCATTGGTTTTCTTGGCGGGCGCTTTGGGTTTGCGCGTCGGTTTAGTCGGGGTTTCGATCACATCATCAATGACATCTTCCGCCGTTGTCGGTTCCGATTGGCCCATGGCCATGACGGTCGGGGCCTTGTCCTTTAGCTCAATCACCACGCGTTGTGCGGTTTTCGGGCCAACACCTTTGGCCACTTTGATGGAATTCCAATCCTCAAGGGCAATGGCCCGGCTGACGCCATCCGCGCCCAGCGCGCCCAAGATCGCAAGCGACGCCTTGGCCCCGATCCCCTGAACCCCCATCAACAGGCGGAACCATTCCTTTTCCACCAAGGTCGGGAAACCAAAGAGCTGCAAAAGGTCTTCGCGCACCAAAAGATCAGTATAAAGGGCCGTCGCCTCGCCAACGCCCGGCAACGATGCCATGACGCGATCGGTGCAATAGACGACATACCCAACGCCACGCACATCAATCAGGACGTGGTCCATGGTCTTGTATTCAATCCGCCCTGCAATACGCCCGATCATGCCCGCACCTTCATTCTGTTTACGCTTTGGTGATGCGCATGGCAGATGGCAATCGCCAAAGCATCCGCCGCATCCGGCCCGGCGAGATCAACGCCGGGCAATTGCATTTTCACCATGTGAGCAATCTGGTTCTTGTCGGCATGACCAACACCAACCACGGTTTTCTTGACGCTATTGGGGGCATATTCGCCAATCGGCAGGCCAAATTGCGCCGGAACCAACAAGGCGATCCCGCGCGCTTGCCCTAGTTTCAGGGTGCCAACCGCGTCTTTGTTCACAAATGTCTTTTCAACGGCGGCAATATCGGGCGCGTATTTGCGCAAAACATCGGTCAATTGTTCATGCAGGGACAGCAGGCGAACCGCCAATTCCGTGCCTGTTGAGTGGCAAACGCCATTTCCGATATGCCTGAGTCGGCTTCCGTCGACCTCAATCACGCCCCATCCAAGGTTTCTGAGACCCGGATCAATCCCCAATACTCGCATCGCTGCCCGCTTATGTTGCTTTTTAGGCACTTCTAGCACGAAAGGGGAACAAACGCCAAGGTTAATGCGCCATGTCGCATTTGCGACGCGCGTTGATCAATAGGCGACAGAGGGCGGCAAAACAGGCTTCTGCAACGCAGAAAAACGACACATCCCTAGTCGCATTTTCACCTTGTTTTATGGTCCGTTAACCGGACTTTCCGCCATGCAGAAAACGCATAGAACCCATGCAATAATCGCCACTTGTCTGGGCGCTTCGCCCATTTTATGTGCGGTTTTAGAATTACCAAACTTACTCAAGGAGACTAGACATGGCCGCACTCGACCAGACCCGCCCCTTCGTAGCCGCTGGCTCCGCCAAAGGCTTCGCTTCCGTATTCGCGTCACTCGCCGGAGCATTTTCCGCATGGAAAGACGCCCGCGAAACACGCAAAACACTGTCCTCACTCAGCGATCGTGAGCTGGACGATATCGGCCTGAACCGCGCCGACATCGACGTTATTGCGGGCCGCTACTAAGCGTCCCCATCCCCGTCAACTTGGGTTGAAAGGGATCGGTTTTCGCCTCACACTCCCAGGCGAAACAAAAGAGCCGCGTTCCAGATCCGGAACGCGGCTTCTTTTTTGGTCGCCACTTGTATCACGCCACAAAGGGCGACATCACCTCGGCGATTTTGGCGGTGATCGGGTCGATCTGCATCAAAAAGGCCCCGACCCTGTCCGATGTGGTGCCCGCGGCCAAGGCATCGAGATGGCCTTGGTACACATCCCGCCCCAACCAATAGAGCACAAAGCTTTTGAAGGTGAACAGGCCGACAATGCCCATGACAAGGAATCGCAGCGCGTAATTGCCGACCTTGTTGTCTGGCACTTGGACAAACCGACCATCCTTGGTCTGTTTATTCACGTACCCCCGCGCCATACGGGTATGTTTCTTTCGCACCGCTTTTTGGCGGATGTCAAATGCTTGGAGGGATTCGTCCATGGCAGCCTCTGTTTGTCCGGCCCCCACCGGATACAAAAGAGGTACTGCCAAACTATGGCGAAAATTGGGCAAATGTGGCGAATTTTCCTTAACTCAGGCGAAAATTAACCAGGTTTGCGCAAAGTAAGTGTCACCCATTCGCCAATTGTGTCGCGACGAACAAGGTTAACGCCATTGCTTTCGTAGACCTCGATCACCTCATCTGCCTGACGCACAAGAATACCCGAAAGGATCGCATAGCCGCCCGGTTGCAAGCTACGTGACATGTCAGGGGACAGGTCGATCAGGGGCTGTTTGAGGATATTGGCAAACACCAAATCAAAAGGCGCACGTTCCGCCAGTTTTGTATGACCAAAGCCCGCCGCCTCGACACAGACGACCTTGCCATTCAGGTTGTTGGCGGTGACATTGGCTTCGGCGACTTCTACGGCGACTTCATCAATATCCGACACGATGACCGGATCGGGCCAGATGCTCGCCGCGCCCATGCCCAACACGGCGGTGCCACAGCCGATGTCGGCGACGTTCTTGCCGACAAACCCGTCGCTCGCCAAACGATCAAGCGCCTCTAGGCAGCCTTGTGTCGTGCCGTGATGCCCGGTGCCAAAGGCCATGGCGGCCTCGATCAACAGGGGAACACTGTCTTCTGGGATTTTGTCGGCGTCGTGGCTTCCGTAGACAAAGAAACGCCCGGCCACCACAGGGGTCAAATCGCGGCGCACTTTGTCGACCCAATCGGTATCGGGAACCTCGGAGACCACAAAGGGATCGGCCCCATAGGCGGCTGCCAAGAGCGTCAGTTCGATATCATTGGGTTTCTCTAGGAAATAGCCACCGACTTCCCACGTTTCACTGCCATCTTCGATTTCGAAAACGCCGATGCCCGTGGGTTCCGGATCCATATCTTCGAGCGCAAGGCCCAGCGCCTCGGCGGCGTCTTTGGCGGGCAATTTGGTAAAGGCGGTGAAGGTGGGCATGGCTGTCTCCGGATACGGGTTCCGCGCCCTCCTACACCACTGCTCCCCTTTGCACCAGCTTGGCTATTGCGCCGGTGTCGGCACCCCGCGCGAGAAAATGGTTTCCATGCCAGGTTCAGGATGACGCGGGATCATCAGAGCCAAGGCAAGGCTCACCGCCGCCATTGCCGCAGCTAGGCCAAACACTGCCCCTGGCGAGATCAGCCACAGGTATCCCAGCAGTGCCGGTAAAAACACCGCCGCTATATGGTTGATGGTAAAGGCAACGGCCGCCGTCGGAGCAATATCCGCCGGGTCCGCAATTTTCTGAAAGTAGGTCTTTAGCGCGAGGGCCAGTGAGAAAAACAAATGGTCCAACACGTAAAGAACAGAGGCGAGCAAGACGCCCCAGCCGAACCAATAAATGCCGCCATAGGCCAGAAACACAACAATGAGCCCGACATATTCGAACACAAGAGTCCGGCGTTCCCCAAAACGCGCAACCGCATGACCAAAGACCGGTGCCAACGCGATATTGGCAATCAGATTGATCAGATAGAGGCCCGTGACCTCATGCACATCAAAGCCAAAGCGTTCCACCATCATGAAACCGGCAAAGACAACAAAGATCTGGCGCCGTGCCCCCGCCATGAATTGCAAGGCGTAATAGAGACCATAGCGGCGGCGCAGAATGAACTTTTTGACCTGCGGGTTCGGGCTTTCGAATTGACGAAAGCCAACAACGCAATAAGCAACAATCAACAGGGTCAATCCGCCCGAGACCATAAAGACAGTGTTGTAAGACAACCCCAAGCTTTCCCACGTTAGAACGATCAACGTGTAGGCAACCAGTGTCGCCGCCGACCCCGCCGCAATCAACCAGCCCAACATTTGCGGCGCCCGATCTTTTGGCAGCCATTGTAGTTGCAGGCTTTGATTGACGGTTTCGTAGTAGTGAAACCCGATCGAGCTAAACAGGGTGACAAACATAATGCCACCCACCGTCGGGAACCACGCGGTGACCGCGGTCGCCACGCCCAAAAGCGTCAAGGAGAGCAAGGCAAGCACCTGTTCACGCACAAACAAGATGATCAAAATCACACCAACGGCAAGAAAACCGGGGATTTCACGGACAGTGTGGAGCCAGCCGATATCCGATCCGTCAAACTGCGCCACTTCGATGACAAAGTTATTGAGAAGAGCAGACCATGTCGAAAACGACAAGGGCAAGGCAAGGGCCATCAAAAACAAAAGCGTCACAGGGCGCTGCCAGATTGGCAGAGACTGGGCATCAGATAGGGTAATGGTTTTCATACCCTCGGCTTTACGCCCCCAAAGATGCTTTGGCGAGTCGTCTATTCGTGCGTGAATGCGCATCAATCGTGTGACGCGCACACATTCATCAAAAACAAATCATAATTTGTGCATGCGTATGATTTAAGTCAAGGCAACGTTGCTCACATCTGGCGCAGGTTCCGCCAAAGCGGGAAAGGAGCGGCGCATGGATTTGGTTCCCTTGGTAGAGAGCATCGGTGAAAACCCGACGGCGGCACTGTTTGGTTTGATCACCGGCATCATCTTTGGCGTCTCGGCGCAACGATCCCGGTTTTGCCTGCGCGCAGCCACGGTCGAATTTGCCCGCGGCCGCATGGAAGACAAAGTCGCCGTATGGCTTTTGACCTTTTCAACGGCGGTTGTCTGGGTTCAAGGGGCGCAGCTTTTGGGCCTTATGGACAGCAGCGAAGCGCGAATGATGGCCGTTCCCGGCAGTTGGTCCGGCGCTGTGGTTGGTGGTTTGATTTTCGGCGGTGGCATGGTTTTGGCGCGCGGCTGTTCCGGGCGCCTTTTGGTTTTGGCGGCGACCGGCAACATGCGCTCGATCGTGTCGGGGCTGATCTTTGCCGTCGTTGCCCAGATGAGCCTAACCGGCTGGTTGGCCCCGCTGCGCGATTCTATTGCCTCGCTCTGGATTACATCGGGGGGGCGCAACATGGATTTGCTTTCAGCCGCCCATTTGCCCAAAGAATCCGGTCTGATCCTTGGGCTTTTGATCGCGCTGTTGGCGCTTGAGCTATCTCGCCGCCACAAGATCGGGCTTAGCCGATTGTTCTTTGCCTCTGGCGTCGGATTTGCGGCAGCCGTGGGCTATGGGTTGACCTATGCGTTGTCTCAGGTCGCCTTTGAACCGGTGCAAATCGAAAGCCTGACCTTTACCGGCCCGTCGGCCAACACCTTGATGTTCTTTCTTGATCGCAACTCGATCTTGGAATTTGACATCGGTCTTGTCCCCGGCGTTGTGATCGGGTCCTTCCTATCCGCCGTTTTGGCCAAAGAGTTTCAGTTCCAAGCCTTTGAAGGCGCGGGCCCCATGCGGCGCGCGATGATTGGCGCGGTGATGATGGGCTTTGGCGGCATGTTGGCGGGTGGCTGCGCCATTGGGGCCGGTGTGAGCGGTGGTTCGATCTTTGCCGGAACCGCTTGGCTTGCCCTATTTTGCATGTGGATTGGTGGCATGGCGATGGACATGGCCCTGGGTGGGCGAAACGAAACGGCAACGGCCTAACCCACACCGGGTCACGATGGGTTGAAAACCGCCGCAAAGACCCGCACATCACAAGGCACGAGCAGCGTGGGTTTGGCAAAACAACGCAGCTTGCGGGACAGGAGCGGGGCGGTGAGGCCTTTCCGCTCCTGTTTCTTTGATCATATGGTCATTGGCGGATGCGCCATCCGGTTTTGAAGATCCACCAGATTGCCCCAAGGCACAGCGCCGTAAAGCCACCAATGGCCAAAAGGCTTGTCGCAATAGGCACATCAGCAACCCCAAAAAACGACCAGCGGAAACCGGAAATCAGGTAAACCACCGGGTTAAATTTGGTGATGACCTGCCACACCGGGGGCAACATCGAGATCGAATAAAACGCCCCACCTAGGAACACCAACGGCGTAACCACCAGGAGCGGAATAAGCTGAAGCTGTTCAAAATTACGCGCCCAAATGCCGATTATGAATCCAAAAAGCGAAAAGCTTATGCAGGTCAGCAGCATGAACAGGATCATCGCCACCGGGTGGGCAATATGAATGTCCACAAAAAGCGCCGAGGTCACAAGGATCACAACGCCGATGAACATTGCCTTGGTTGCAGCCGCCCCAACATAGCCGAGCACGATTTCAAGGAAGTTCACCGGAGCGGACAAGAGTTCAAAGATCGTGCCGATAAATTTGGGGAAGTAGATGCCAAAGGACGCGTTGGAAAGCGCCTGTGTCATGACCGACAGCATGATCAGACCCGGCACAATAAAGGCCCCATAGCTCACGCCTTCGACCTGATCAATCCGCGAGCCAATCGCCGCACCAAAGACGACGAAATACAAAGCGGTCGAGATGACCGGTGAAATGAAGCTTTGCGCCAAGGTTCGAAAGAACCGCGCCATTTCAAAACGGTAGATTGATACGACAGCTTGCCAATTCATGCTGCGTCCTCCCCTTGACCATGAACAAGGCCAACAAAAATATCCTCAAGAGAGCTTTGGACCGTGTTTACATCGCACACCTTGAGACCGGCATCGGGCAAGGCCGCCATCAAACGGCCAATCCCAGTGCGGTCGGCCTTGGCGTCAAAGGTGTAGACAAGCGTCCGTCCATCGTCGTCAAGCGTGAGGTCAAATTGCGACAGGCTGTCGGGGATAGTATCTAGTGGATCGGTTATTTCAACACGCAACTCTTTCTGCCCCATCTGCGCCATAAGCGCCTCTTTTCCTTCAACCAAAAGGATCTCACCGCTGTTGATCACGCCGATCCGGTCGGCAATGGCCTCGGCTTCTTCGATGTAATGGGTGGTCAAGATGATGGTCACGCCATCGCGTTTCAGCTCCTCGACCGTTTCCCACATATCGCGACGCAATTCGACATCAACGCCGGCGGTTGGTTCATCCAAAAACAGCACCCGCGGTTCATGGCTGAGCGCCTTGGCAATCAAAACCCGGCGCTTCATACCGCCAGAAAGCTCCATCACCTTGGCATCCCGCTTTTCCCAAAGCGACAGCTTGCGCAAGACCTGCTCGATAAAGGCATCATTGCGCGGCTTACCAAACAAGCCCCGTGAAAACCGCACGGTGTTGATCACCTTTTCAAACGGTTCGAGATTGATCTCCTGAGGCACCAGGCCAATCAGGTTGCGCGCTTCGCGGTAGTTGTCGATGACATCATTGCCGCCAACAACAATGGTCCCGTCGGTCGGTAGCGTGATCCCGCAAATCGCCGAAATGAGCGTTGTCTTGCCCGCGCCATTCGGCCCAAGCAGCGCCAAGATTTCCCCTTCTTCGATATCAAGCGACACACCTTTGAGCGCTTCAAACCCGCCTTCATACACTTTCCGCACGTCGCGGATTTCTACCATTGCCATGTTTGGCCCCCTGATTTCGCCCGCTGCACCCTAAATGTGCACAGCGCAAAGGCAATTGTTCAATACTGCACAGCACCCATGCACAGACCTATTGGTTCGTCCTGTCGCAAACTGGCTGGACGCGTCGCAAACCGAGCGATAGGGCTGGTGCATGACTTCCGAAAAAATCAATCTTCCGGCCAAGGGGATCATGTTTATCCTGATTGGCACGGCTGCCATTTCCGTCAATGATCTGTTGGTCAAAATGTTGTCCGATGGCTATCCGCTGCATCAAACCATCTGGGTGCGGTCCTTTGTCGGGCTGCTCTTTACGCTGCTGTTTTTAAAGTTCGAAGGCGGGTTTGCGGCGCTGCGCACCTCAACACCGAGCATTCACGCCTTGCGCGGCGCATTGATCGTCTTTGCGAATATGACATTCTACGCGGCGGTGGCGGTTATGCCGCTTGGCCAAGCGACCGCGCTTTTCTTTGTCGCGCCCCTGTTTATCACGCTTTTGTCGATCCCTATCCTTGGTGAAAAGGTCGGCATTTTGCGATTGGCGGCGGTTTTGGTTGGCCTCATCGGCGTTGTGATTGTTCAACAACCTTGGAGCGGCGAGTCGAGCGTTCCACTTTTCGTTCTTTTTCTGCCGGTCATCGCGGCGTTTCTCTATGCCTTTACCCAAGTCCTCACCCGCAAACTCGGCGTGTCTTCCCCGGCTTCGGCACTGGCGTGTTACATCCAGTCCACTTTTCTGATGGTGTCGACCCTGTTTTTCCTAGTTGCAGGCGATGGGCGCTACGCTGAAGGTATCGACAATGACAGCGTCACCTTCCTATTGCGCGCATGGCGCTGGCCGGACACGGGCGACATTCCGGTTTTCATCGGCTTGGGCCTGTGTTCCGGGGCCATCGGCTACTGCCTGAGCGCCGCTTATCGCTCTGCCAATGCCGCCACCATAGCCCCGTTTGAATACATAGGCCTGCCACTGGCGATCTTTTGGGGATGGATGATTTTTGGCGAATGGCCAGATGTCGCCATGTGGATTGGCTGCACCTTGATCATCGCAGCAGGGTTGTTTGTGTTTCTGCGCGAGCAAATAAAAAACCGCCCCCTGCCCGGTCGACGCAGGCTTTGGGGGCGGCGATAATTCCTATGGTCGCGTCCGGACGCCCAAAATCCGTGCACGGATTTTGTAGCGCAAGCCGGAGAGGTTAGACTTTGCCGCGAACTGCGTCGATCATCAGTTGCACATTCTCTGGGTCCGCATCCGGTGTGATGCCGTGACCTAGGTTGAAGATGTGCGGCCCATTGGACAAGGCTTTGACGATGCGCTTGGCTTCATCCACCAGATCCTGACCACCGGTCACCATATGACGGCTGGCCAGATTGCCCTGAACACAACCGCCAGTTTGAACATTGGCCGCGGCCCATTCGGCGGTGACACTATCATCAAGCGCCACACAGTCCGCCCCGGTCGCCTCGTGGAAACCAACGTATTTGTCGCCCGCCTGACGCGGGAACGCTATGACCGGCAGGTCAGGGAAGCGTGATTTCAGCTCACCGGTAATGATCCGCGCGGGTTCCTTGGCATAGCGGTCAAAATCGTCGCCCTGCAAAGACCCGGCCCAGCTATCGAAGATTTTAACAACCTCGGCACCGGCTTTGACCTGTTCGGTCAGGTAATCAATGGTCGATTCGGTCAAACGGTCGATGATCTTTTCGAACAGCGCCCGGTTTTCCCCTTTAAGCGCATGGGCAGGCCCCTGATCTTTGGTGCCTTTGCCCGCAATCATGTAGGTTGCCACCGTCCATGGCGCCCCCGCAAAGCCGATCAACGTCGTTTCCTCGGGCAATTCCTTGCGCAAAATTCGCACGGTTTCGTAAACCGGATTGAGCGTCTCGTGGATCATCTCACCACGACCCAGCTTGTCAAAATCGGCATCCGAACCGATGGTCGACAAACGCGGCCCTTCGCCGGTCACAAACCACAAATCCATGCCCAGCGCCTGGGGCAGCAACAAGATATCCGCAAAGAGGATCGCCGCATCAAACCCATAACGTCGGATCGGCTGCAACGTCACCTCAGCCGCCAGTTCGGAATTGTAGCATAGCGACAGGAAATCACCTGCCTGCGCGCGGGTCGCTTTGTATTCCGGCAAATAACGCCCGGCCTGCCGCATCATCCAGATCGGCGGAGTGGGCAATGTCTCTCCGGCAAGCGCACGCAAAATGGTTTTGGTCATGACGGCACCTTTGTTGTTTGTCACCCTCGTCCCGCGCCTGAGACAGGATGTCAAGCGCAGCCCATTGTCACCCTGCCTTTGCAGCGCTAAAGCTTCCTCCATGACACAGAAGCCCACAGCAGATGCCCCGTTGAAAATCGGCACCCGCGGATCCCCGCTGGCGCTGGCTCAGGCCCATGAAACCCGCGCGCGCCTGATGGCGGCCTTCGATCTGCCTGAGGATGCATTCGAAATTGTCGTGATCAAGACAACCGGCGATGATCGCAGCTTGATTGACGCGGATCGCCCGCTCAAGGAAATCGGCAACAAGGGCCTTTTTACCAAAGAGATCGAAGAAGCCATGCTAAACGGCGACATCGATATCGCGGTGCATTCGATGAAAGACATGCCGACGGAGCAGCCAGACGGCCTGATCCTCAATACCTATCTACCGCGCGAAGACACGCGGGATGCCTTTATCTGCCCGCAATTCCAAAGCCTGCATGACCTGCCCCAGGGCGCGGTTGTTGGCTCGTCCTCCTTGCGTCGCCGGGCCCAGCTTTTGGCGCGCCGCCCCGACCTGCAAGTGGTTGAATTTCGCGGCAACGTCCAAACCCGCCTTAAGAAACTCAACGAAGGCGTCGCAGTTGCCACCTTCCTTGCCATAGCAGGTCTGAACCGCATGTCGATGACCGAGGTTCCTCGGACAGCTATTGAACCAGAAGACATGCTGCCAGCGGTTGCCCAAGGTGCCATCGGTATTGAACGCCGCACAGATGATACGCGGATGGAACTGATGCTGGCGAAAATCCACGACACCGACACCGGTATTCGCCTTGCCGCTGAGCGCGCCTTTTTGGCGGAACTCGATGGGTCTTGCGAAACACCGATTGCGGCTCTGGCTGAACTCGATGGCGGAACACTGCGCCTACGCGGCGAAATTCTCCGCCCAGATGGTAGCACATCTCATGCCGGTGAAATCAGCGGCAAGGCCTTTGACGGTCCGCAACTCGGCCGCCAATTGGCGCAAGAACTCAAAGGAAAGGCCGGTCCGGGTTTCTTTGACTGGCACTGACACTGACGATCCCGCCTTCTGCTTCTTCTGTCTCCAATTATCCTGGGATGAATGGAGCTGAAGGCACAAGAGGGGGCTATCCCCCTCCGCCACCGGTGTAGTTACCCAACCTTCAGAACAATTTTCCCGATATGCCCCGAGCTTTCCATGCGGGCGTGGGCTTGGGCTGCGTCCACAAAGGCAAATTCCGAATCCATCACTGGAGCGATCTTACCTGCATCCAACATCGGCCAAACCTTGTCGCGCAGCGCGTCTGCAATCCGCGCCTTGGCCAGATCGCTTTGCGGGCGCAGCGTGCTTCCGGTGATTGTCAGACGGCGCGTCATCACCTGCGCAAAGTTCAACTCGACCTTGGGCCCTTGCAAAAACGCGATTTGGACGAGCCGTCCATCATCGGCCAAAGCTTTGACGTTGCGCGGCAAATACGGCCCGCCAACCATATCCAAGATTAGATCGGCCCCACCTTCGGCCCGCATCACATCGACGAAATCGGCATCACGGTAATTGATGGCTTTTTCCGCCCCCAACCCCAGACAGGCCTGACATTTTTCATCCGACCCTGCGGTCACAAACACCCGTGCGCCAAATTGCGACGCAAGCTGGATGGCCGTTGTGCCAATCCCACTTGATCCACCATGGATCAAGAACCGCTCTCCGGCCTGCAACGCCCCGCGTTGAAACACGTTGGAATAGACGGTGTAGAAGGTTTCCGGCAAACATGCCGCCTCTTTCAAACCCATGCCATTGGGGACAGGCAAGCAATGCGCCGCAGGGGTCGCCACATATTCGGAATATCCGCCACCGGGCAACAAGGCACAGACCTTTTCGCCGATCGCGGGCCATTCAACGCCGCTGCCGACCGCTACAACTTCACCCGAGGCCTCAAGCCCCGGAAGGTCCGACGCCCCGGCGGGTGGGTTATACATGCCGGCACGCTGCAACGCGTCGGGGCGGTTAACCCCGGCATAGGCCACTTTGATCACAACCTGACCCGGTCCCGCCTCGGGCATCGGGCGTTCACAGGGTTTCAAAACCTCGGGGCCACCATGTTCGGTGATCTCAATTGCGCGCATGGTTTGTGTCATCGGGGGCTCCTCTTCCGGCTTGCCCTGTTGGTATCACCCTTGCGGCGCGGTGCAAGTGGGGCGCATGTCTTAGAACGGGCGTCCACCGGGAACATTACGTGGCCCTCCCTCGGGGGCTTTGACCTGCTCAAAGAGCTTGCCCAAGCCATCCATCACACCGCCAATCACCGGGGCTTTGCGCATCGCCGCTTTGGTTTTCTCAAACTGCATAACGTTTTCAATACGGCGGTCCAAGAACTCCCATGTGGCACTATGTCTGTCGGACTGATCCCCCAACCAATACAAAACCACCGAAGAATAGACAGCCGAGAGCGTCGCGCGCTTTGAATACCAGTTCAGATCACGCGACGAATCGCCCATCGCAGTCCAAATGCGATCAGAAGTACCCCAGATCAATTTGGCCCCATCCGCCGCATTTTGCGGCAGGGCAAACAAGGTTGTTCCACGCTGAACCAGCTCGCGATCATCAACCGCCTCGATCCGGGCGCGCACCGCAAAGGTGACCTTGTCGCGGATGCGCATGTCGTCAAATCCGGCCTCTCCCATCCGCGCCACCATCGCGTCATCACCACGCTGATGATACAGTATAGCAAGGTCCAACGCCCCACGCGGACACAGCGCGCGCGCCATTGCCATGTCCATTCCACAATCTTGAACAGCGGCTTTAAATGTTTCTTCGTTCCAGCCATCAAACGGCACATGGATCAAAGCAGCATCCAATAGGGGATCAACAGGCGAGGTGGAAATTTGGTCCGACATGTCACGGGTTCCTTTGGTCTGTTCGCTAAGACTAGACAAATTTCAACCGGCTTGCTATAGGCCGGGCTCCTGCAAATCCTTGCAACACAAACTTAGAAAGGTGGTGAAAACCACATGCAGGTCAGTGTTCGTGACAACAATGTCGATCAGGCGCTTCGCGCTCTGAAGAAAAAACTGCAGCGCGAAGGTGTGTTCCGCGAAATGAAGCTACGTCAGCATTTCGAGAAACCGTCCGAGAAAAAAGCGCGCGAGAAGGCCGAGGCCATCCGCCGTGCCCGCAAGTTGGCTCGTAAAAAAGCTCAACGCGAAGGCATGATGTAAGCAGTTATTGTTTACGCTGTAAAAGATAGACGACCCCCGAATGCCTTGGCGTTCGGGGGTTTGTCATTTTTGGGACCTTGATTTGCGATCTAGGACGCTGAAAAGGTAGGGCATCCCTGCCCTTGTCATATTACGTGCCAGCGGCGAAAATCAGTTTTCTTTGCTTGTCAGGAATTGGACCCCAAATGCCAATGCGCCCGCTGTTCGTGTTTTTAACCGTTTTGCTTGTGACCCAGCTGGGCTGGCAGACGGCGTCTGCGCAGGATATTTCGCGGGTGGTCAGCATTGACCGATTGGCTCAGAGTGACCCTCTAGCCGCGCTTCAGGAAACCGATGTCGCCCTACGTGATCCACGCGCAGTAGGCACCCCGCCTGATATTCGAATTTTGTTGGACCTGCTCCAGCTGCGCGCCGAATTGCTCGAACAGATGGGCCAAACTTTGCAGGCGGCTGATGCTTGGGCGTCTGTTGCACGCACCCGTGCCTTTTCACGCGCACATCTACGTCAAGACCCGGTTCCCGCCTTTCTCAAATCCGCCGCCTTGTATGAGCAAGAACAAGCCCTTGGCCGCGCTCGGCAGGTCACCGAAGCCGCCATTGCCGCAGAAAAGGAAACCGGCCGCGACGACGCCGCCTTGCTAAGCCTTTATGAGCTTTTGGAACGGCTGGCCAATCTGGATCGTGATCCCAAGGCCGCCGATATGGCATTGGCGGCGCGCGAAGCCTTGACCGGTCCAACATTTGAAACGCAGGCCGAAAACCCAAAAAACGGCTTTCGCATTGTCGATGTTTATTATGCCACCGACCGCGCCCGGACCGGTCAAAGCGATCCGCGCGAGTTTTATGGAACCCAGCGCAATACGCATTTGGAATTGGGTGTCGCACAGGTCACGATCCCAGAAACCCATGTTTCCGGAACCGTCGAGCGCCCGTCGGTTTGGCGTTTGGAGTTCAACCCGTCGCCGACCAAACACATTTTGTTGAAATCGGTGGAACCGGTGAATGCCGATGCCTTCTTTGGCCGCTTACAGGGCGAGTTTACGGCCGATCCTCAGCGTGATCTCTTTGTTTATATTCACGGCTTTAACCATAGTTTCGAATATGCCGCGCAGCGTGCCGCTCAGATCACCTTTGATATGGGCAACGCAGCCGTTCCGGTGCTTTTCTCATGGCCATCGCGCAATAAGACCGCCGGATATTTTGCCGATGCCGCCGTTGTGCGCCTGTCGGGGCGGCGTTTGGCGGTTTTCCTTGAGGATTTGGTCCAACGCTCGGGCGCGCGCACGGTGCATGTTCTCGCCCATTCCATGGGATCACGGGCCTTGACCGATGCGCTGGAAATCATGGCCCTGCGCCGCAATGCCAAACCCCAGGACCCACCGGTTTTAGGCCAGGTGATGTTTGCAGCCCCGGATGTTGATACGGAATTGTTCGCCGCAATGGCAAATGTTTTCAAACCCTTGGCCAAACGGACAACCCTCTATGCCTCATCTACCGATTGGGCATTGGTCTCGTCTCACAAGCTCCACGGCACAACGCCGCGTGCAGGATTGGGCGGCGATCTACTACTGGCCTCTAGTGGAATCGACAGCATCGACATGACCGCCATGGGCGAAGACATGTTGGCGCATAACTACTTTTCCAATGACAGTTCCGCCCTCGCGGATATGGCGACATTGTTCTGGCAAGATGCCTCGCCGGCACAACGCTGTGGTTTGCAAATTCGGTCCGACAGCCAGCAACCGGTTTGGGATTACCGTACCGGGCAATGCCCTTCAAATGACCTGATCAGCGTCTTCTCGAACTTGCAGCAAAAAAACATCCACCAAAGCGAAGACGCGCGCAAACTTGTGGTGGAATTGGTGCCCGATCAAGGCAGGATCGAAGTCATCCTATCCTTGATCGAGCGTATTCTGACGGACCAGAAATAGGGCTTAGTCAGCCCGGCCCGATCATAAAGCACGTCACCTGACGCGCCTGAAGGCGTTTGCAAGCCAATTCGGCGGTATCACGAGACAAGCCCATAAAGTTTGCGTCGAAACCACGTTTGCCTTTGACCACCTTGCGCAGCGACCCATCCAAAGTGGTGGTTTCTGCCAAAGCCGTTTTCAGCAAAACTTTCTCGGCGGCAAAGCGGCTGGGATAGCGCCCGACGTTGATACCCCAATGGCGCCCACCAGATGTTGACAATCGCGTCACAACTTCGGCTTTGCGCGACGGCGTTGGCACATCTCTGGGGGCAACTGTGGCGACCGCCACACCTGCCGGTCGGATCACGGGCTTTATCGACGCAGCTGGCGCATTCCCTGATTTGGTCGGGGCAACGGCGGCAACGCTAAGAACCTCTTTCAAGGCATTTTCAATGTCATCCTGAGCATCGGCAACCATTTGAGATGTATCAGGAACTTTGACTCTCCGCGCCTGCGGGCGGAGGCTGCGCGTGACTGCAGCCGACGCAACACGCACCGATTTGGCGCGTGCCCCCGGTTTGGCAGACGGCTTAGTTGCCGGGGCTTCTACAACGATTGTTTTCCCTCGGCCAGACCCGCGGTAAGGGGGTTTTTTGGGTGCGCGAAAGGACACCCGTGTTGGGGCC
This sequence comes from Pelagimonas sp., assembly GCF_058892305.1. NCBI lineage: Bacteria > Pseudomonadati > Pseudomonadota > Alphaproteobacteria > Rhodobacterales > Roseobacteraceae > Pelagimonas > Pelagimonas sp. The sequence goes on along the minus strand of NZ_JBZXVN010000032.1, from coordinate 30,639 downwards.
CGCTTGAATCCCAAATCCAGCAATTCAGCGACTTTGGCGTTACGGGACGCTGTTGAACGCCCGCCAAAAACCGTTGCGATAACGCGTTCACGACCCCGTTCGGCGGACGCCACAAGGTTGAAGCCAGCGGCCCGAGTGTAACCGGTTTTGATGCCATCGGCACCGCGATAGTTGCTGAGCAAACGACGGTTTGTATGTGACACCTGCCGCACCCCAGCATCCACCGTTTTGCGCGAGAACAGGTTGTAATACATTGGATAGTCATAAATGACGTGTCGCCCCAAGATCGACATGTCACGCGCCGTAGAAAGGTGCCCGCTCTCGGTCAGGCCGTGCGCATTGCGAAACGACGTCCGCGTCATGCCGAGCGCCTTGGCCGTGCGGTTCATCCGACGCGCAAAGGCGGCTTCGGAACCTTCAATCGCTTCGCCAATCGCGGTGGCGGCATCATTGGCGGATTTAACCGCAGCCGCCCGCACCAAGTAGCGCAATTTGATCTTTTGCCCGGCCCGCAACCCAAGTTTCGACGGCGGCTCTGAGGCCGCGTGGGTCGAAATCTTGACCTTGGTGTCCATGCTGATTTCGCCGTTCTGTACCGCCTCAAAGGCGATATAGAGTGTCATCATCTTGGTCAGAGATGCCGGGTGCAAGCGGGTGTCCGCATTGCGTGCGTGCATAACCTTGCCTGATCGGGCATCCATCACCAAAGCTGCGTAGGGCGCAGCTATCGCGCTGAACGGCACCAATAGGGCCAACCAGATAAACGTGAATAGATACAGGCCCAATCGGCCCGTTTGCCTGCGACGTCCCGTCACGATCTCTGCCTTCTACTGCCTCGGTGGCCCCGGTTTTCCGGTGACCAAATATTGTTATTGGCATTGACACTAGCACGGAAATCACTTTCAGAAAAGCCCGCAATCTATTGATTTTTCGTAACTTTATATTAACCACCCATTCAACATCTAGGGGTTCTCAGGAAAAGCCCCCCTAGACCGGCCAATAAGGCGCAATTGTGGCAAATTAAGGCGAAAATGTGGCGATTATTTCTCAACCGATTTGCGCGACCAGATCGACCAATTCCGAAAGATCATTGAGCGTATGAAACCGCGGTGATTGGGGGGGCTCCGCATGTTCAAGATCCCAAGCCAAGTCATGGGGGACATAAACGCCCCAGCTGCCGATCTCGATTGCCGGGCGCACATCAGACTTCATCGAATTGCCAACCATCATCGCCGCCTCGGCACCGCCGGGTTTACTTTCAAAAATCCGCGTATAGGTGGCGGGCACCTTGTCTGACACGATTTCGACCGCATCAAATAGCTCCCCCAATCCCGATTGCGCGAGCTTTCGTTCCTGATGCAGCAAATCGCCCTTGGTGATCAAAACCAGATGATGCCCGCCGCAAACCGCCTCAACGGCCTCGCGTGCATGGGGCAAAATCTCCATCGGGTGATTCAGCATATCGCGACCTGCCTCCAACAATTGTGAGATAACCGACGTCGGCACCTTGCCATCGGTGACATCAATCGCGGTTTCGATCATCGAAAGCGTGAACCCTTTTACCCCAAACCCATAGTGGCCAATATTGCGCCGTTCCGCGTCGAGAAGGCGGGCATCGAGATGCTCGGGCTCTGCGTAATCCCTTAACAACTCCGCGAATCGCTGTTGGGTGAGATGGAAAAAACGCTCGTTATGCCAAAGCGTATCGTCGGCATCGAAGCCAATTGTACGTAATTTCTTCACCTTTCACCTCTTAGCTTTCCCGCGCCCCCTTTTCGTCGCGGTCAGACAGGTTATATAACCGGGCTAACCGTATGAAGGCAAAGCACGCAGCTGATGACAAACACCCTGAACTTCCGGACGCTCGCCCAGAATTTCACCATGACCGACCCAAATGGGCCGGATGATGGCGAAGGGGATGCCGGTATTGCTGTGCAAACACGGCCAAAAACCAAACGGCCACCGTTGTACAAGGTGATGCTGTTGAACGACGATTACACGCCGATGGAGTTTGTCGTTCACGTTTTAGAACGCTTTTTCGGCATGACCCATGCCCAAGCGTTTGAGGTCATGTTGACGGTTCACAAAAAGGGGTTGGCGGTTGTGGGTGTCTTTTCCCATGAGATCGCTGAGACCAAAGTGAGCCAAGTGATGGATTTTGCCCGCCAAAATCAGCACCCGCTCCAATGCACCATGGAAAAGGAATAGGTCCGCGAGGGCAGTTCTGAGATGAGCATGGATCGCCTCTCCTACGCCACGTCTTCGGCGGGTCTGACCCTGCCTGACGGGAAAATTGCGCTGTTTGGCGCGTTGATTGCCGATGGTCTGGGTGATCTTGCCCCCCAACAGGTCGAGGTTATCCAACGGTTTCATCCTGAGTTTACCGCTTGGGAAAAACGTGTTGCCACCGGAACCGAGCCCAAAGGCCCCTATGCCGCATCCATTGTGACATTGCCGCGGGTGCGCGCCTTGGCGCAGGCCCAAATTGCCCAAGCTGCACAGGCAACGCCGGGGGGGTTGGTCGTAATCTCTGGGGCAAAGACCGACGGGATCGACCCGATCGCCAAGGCGTTGAAAAAGAAAGTGACCTTGCTTGGCAATGTGGCCAAAGCCCATGGTCGCTGTCTTTGGTTTCAAGCCTCGGATGCGTTGGACGATTGGCTAGCGCCAGAGATGAGCCGCAATGCCGAGGGTGATTTTACCGCACCGGGTGTGTTTTCCGCGGCCGGGTCCGATCCGGCGTCACGGGCGCTTGCCGATGCTCTTCCGAAAACGCTCAAAGGAAACTTTGCCGATCTTGGCGCTGGCTGGGGCTGGCTCTCGCGGGAAATTCTCAAACGAGATGGCGTAAAAACGTTGCATCTTGTCGAAGCTGACTTGACCGCTTTGACCTGTGCCAAGGCCAACGTCACCGATTCCCGCGCAGATTTCCATTGGCACGATGCCACAACGTGGAAGGCCGCCAGCGCATTGGACGGTGTTATTATGAACCCGCCTTTTCACACCGGACGCAAAGGTGACCCAAACCTTGGGCAGGCCTTTATCGCCAGCGCTGCGCGCCTTTTGCCAGCCCATGGTCAACTGTGGATGGTTGCGAACCGCCACCTCCCCTATGAGGCGACATTGGAGACCCGATTCCGCGATGTCAGCGAAATTGCCGGGAATTCAAAATTCAAAATTCTACATGCATCCCGCCCCTCTCGCACCCGGCGATGAGTTCGGCTAACGTCGCCGCATAGGCGAAGGAGTCTCTTATGGGTTTTTCCATCGAAGGCAAAACGGCGATCGTCACAGGGTCCGCCAATGGCGTTGGTCTGGCGATTGCGCGGCATTTCGTCGACAAAGGCGCAAATGTCATGTTCGCGGATATGGACGAAGACAGTCTCGTCAAGGAATGCGGCACAACGCAAGAAGATGGCAATATGCGCTATTTTGCGGGCGATTTACGTGAACGCCTAACCATGGCCAACCTGCTCTCGGCCACATTGGACGCCTTTGATCGGGTTGATATTCTTGTCAATGGTTCTCGTCAGACGATGCAATCATCACCGCTTGATTTTGATGATGGGTCCGTTGAGCAAATGTTGTCCCAGAACCTGATGACATCGCTCCGCCTTAGCCAATTGGTCGCCAAACGGATGATCAAACAGGCCGAGGGTCAGGAAGAAGGGCAAGTGGGGTCTATCATCAACTTGTCGTCTATCGCCGCGCGTCGGACGCACCCCGAATTGCTAGGCTATTCCGTATCCTGCGCCGCATTGGATCAAATGACCCGGTCGATGGCGGTTGCCCTCGCACCCGAGCGTATTCGCGTCAATGCCGTGGCCTTTGGGTCGGTGATGTCCGCAAGCTTGCGCGGCATTCTCAAAGAACACAAAGACTATCGCGCCGACATTGAGCAACACACGCCGCTGGGCCGCATCGCCGCCCCAGAAGAACTTGCCGAAGCGGTTCAGTTTCTGGCCTGCGAAGGCTCAAGTTTCATGACCGGGCAAATCATGACCATTGATGGCGGGCGCACCCTGCTCGATCCTGTCGCAGCCCCGGCACATTGATGCTCACCCTCTGTCGGTTTACACACCCACCGACAGGGAGATGACCATGACCGAAATTTTTGCCGACGAGAAAGCCCGCGCCAGCGGCTGGTTTCGCAGCCTGCGCGACGAAATTGTTGCCGCCTTTGAAGGGCTGGAAGACAGTCACGACACCGGCCCCTTTGCCGATCAAGCCGCCGGTCGCTTTGACGTGAGCGAAACCAAGCGCCAATCTGATGATGGCTCGGATGCGGGTGGCGGATTGATGAGCGTCATGCGCGGTGGTCGTGTTTTCGAAAAGGTCGGCGTTAACGTGTCGGCCGTCTATGGCACTTTGGGCGCGGCGGCGCAAAAATCCATGGCGGCACGCGGTGTTCCCGGAATCGAAAAAGACCCGCGGTTCTGGGCCTCTGGGATTAGCCTTGTCGCTCATATGCAAAACCCGCACTGTCCGGCGGTACATATGAACACCCGGATGTTTTGGACGCCAAATGCCTGGTGGTTTGGGGGTGGCTCAGACCTTAACCCTTGTCTTGAATATGACGAGGACACCGCGCATTTTCATGCCACCCAACAAGCCCATCTCGATCCACATGGTGAAAGCCTATATCCCGAGCTCAAGACATGGGCGGATGAGTATTTTTACATCCCACACCGCAATCGCGCCCGTGGGGTTGGTGGGATTTTCATGGATGATCGCAACACAGGCGATTGGGAGGCCGACTTTGCGCTCACCCAAGACATCGGTCGCGCCTTCCTTCCGGCCTATGTGCCATTGGTTGAAAAACGCCGTGTGGATGCGTTTGGGGAGGCTGAGAAAGACGCGCAATTGGTGCATCGCGGTCTCTATGCCGAATACAATCTTGTTTATGATCGCGGTACTAAATTTGGCTTGGCGACGGGGCACGACGCCAATGCGGTATTGATGAGCTTGCCTCCACTGGCGAAATGGGTGTGACGCGGGTCCAAATTCCGTGCACGGAATTTGCAAATATTTTGCAAAATATTTAGGTGCGCTTACGCCTTGCGCCATGTGCCTGTGGCCAATCCGTCTAGACTCCAATCCCCCACGGACCACCGCACCAAACGCAGGCACGGCAGCCCGACATGGGCTGTCATCCGCCGCACCTGACGGTTGCGCCCTTCGGTAATTGTCAAGGACAGCCATGCATCCGGCACCGTTTTGCGAAACCGTACTGGCGGAGTGCGCGGCCAGAGGTCGGGCGGATCAATTCGTTCGGCTTTCGCAGGCCGTGTCAGCCCATCTTTGAGTTCAACCCCCTTGCACAGCGCCGCGATTTGCCTGTCCGAGGGTTCCCCCTCGACCTGAACCAGATAGGTTTTGGGCTTTTTGAATTTCGGGTGGGCAATCTTGGCCTGCAGTTGGCCATCATCGGTTAGAACCATCAAGCCTTCACTATCCCGATCCAAACGGCCCGCCGGGTAAACCCCCGGCACATCAATGTAATTCGACAGAGTTTCACGCTGGCTGCCCTCGGTCCCCTTGTCGGTGAACTGCGACAACACAGCAAAGGGTTTGTTGAACAAAATGACGGTCATAGCCGGCGCTCCGCAAAAAAGTCTTTCAATAGATCCGCCGCATCTTGCGCGGCAATGCCATCATAAACCTCGGGCACATGATGGCATTGGCGATGATCAAACACCCGCGCACCTTGGGCCACGCCACCTGATTTCGGATCGCCCGCGCCATAGTAAAGCCGCCCGATCCGCGCAAAGGAGATTGCCCCGGCGCACATCGGACAGGGTTCTAGCGTCACATAGAGATCATGCCCCGCGAGACGCTCAACCCCCAACACAGAACAGGCCGCGCGGATCGCCAAGACTTCGGCATGGGCGGTTGGATCGTTCATTTCACGGGTGCGATTGCCAGCTTTGGCAACCACGGTCCCAGATGGATCAACAACAACAGCCCCAACAGGGACTTCACCACGGGCCGCGGCGGCGCGCGCCTCTGACAGCGCGATATCCATATAGCTACGAAAGGTCATGACGCCCTATAGCCTCTGCCACTCAAATGGGCTAGTCGTGTTGCCTTGATCCCAATTCGCCAGAGACTGCTAGACATGACAGCTTCCGACACCCCAAAGGGCGACCGTATCGCCAAGGTTATCGCCCGCGCCGGTATTGCCAGCCGCCGTGACGCCGAAAAGATGATCGAAGCCGGGTTGGTGGAGGTCAACGGCGAGGTGATCACCCGCGCCGCTTTGAACGTCACAGAAGCCGACAGAATTGTTGTCGAAGGCAAGGAGCTGGGTGAACCTGAGGAGCCGCGCCTGTGGCTGTATCACAAACCAACCGGTTTGGTGACAACAACCAAAGACGAACAGGGTCGCCCGACGATTTATGACGACCTGCCCGAAGACATGCCGCGCGTTATGAGCGTCGGCCGTCTTGACCTGAATTCCGAAGGGCTGCTTTTGCTGACCAATGACGGCGGGGTCAAACGCAAGCTTGAACTTCCATCGACAGGTTGGCTGCGCCGCTATCGTGTCCGAGTGAATGGTCGTCCAACGGACGAGGTTCTTGAGCCGCTTCGCAAGGGGATTGTCGTCGATGGTCAGCGCTTTCAGCCGATGACCGTCACAATCGACCGCCAGCAAGGGGCCAACGCTTGGCTAACGGTCGGCCTCCGCGAGGGGAAAAACCGCGAAATTCGCCGCGCGATGAATGACATTGGGCTTTTTGTGAACAGGTTGATTCGCATCTCATATGGTCCGTTTCAACTTGGCCAGCTCAAAGATGGGGCCGTCGAAGAAGTGCGGCGCAAGATTGTGCGTGACCAATTGGGGCTTGCCACCGAGCAACCCACGGGAACGGCCAAACGCGCCGTGTCACGGACGCGCAAACCGAGCACCACAGCAAAACCTAAAACCTTCAAACCAAACGCAAAAGCCCCCAAAGGCAAGGCCACACGTCCAAAGCGGAGCCGTTAAGGCCCGGTTAACGCTTCTCGAAGTTACCCGTATCCTGCCCAGATTTTGCCCGGTTTTGCGCGCAAGCATAGAGGCATGTTGACCACAGTTCTTGCTCTTGCGACTTTGTTCGCCACGATGTTTCTCATCCTCGGCAATCTTCGGATGGTCGCCCGCGATACCTATGACGCGTTGGCCAATTCAACGTTTCGCGCCTATTCCGAGGGACAGCTCATGCCGCGTTTGGCCTTTGCTGCTTTGTGGCTGATGATATTCGCGCTGAGTTGCTTTTGACGGAGGGTAAAATGCGTGACATGAGACAATTCGAACGTTCACCAGAAGCTCCGGTGTTTGATTCCGGGCTTAATGTTTTGTTTCTTGCCGCCTTCCCTCTTGTTCTATGGCTGTTTCATGGTTCCCTAACGGGCATCGCAACCGCCTTGCTTGAAATGGGGTTGCTATCTCTCGCCTTGCGTCTGATTTCGCGAGGCCAAGACATCCAACGCGGTTATGATTTGGTCCCAGTATGCAAAGCTCCAAGGCTGCCTCGGAAACTTGTAGGGTCCCTTTTGATAGGCCTTGTCGTCTTGATTCTCGCGGGTCACCATTTCCCCACCGCGAGCCTTCCGCTCATGCTTGCCTGCGTCGCGACTGGACTAAGCCTAACTGCGTTCGGCATGGACCCGTTGAAAGACAAGGGCGCGGACAATCCTGAGCTGCTTAACCGCATTGCCGCAGAGCATGCCTGGGATGAAGCCGACAACATATTGTCACAAATTACGGACCGGATTGCGTTGTTTGACGACGCTGATTTAACTCTCAAATCCGATGCAACCCGTGCCATGGTCATGCGGCTGATGCGCAGTTTTGGAACTGATCCGAAGGATTTGTTCAGGATCAGCAAACTGGTGAACAAGTTTTCTGACATTTTGCGTACAGAAACGGACCGCCTCGAAGCGGCGTGGCATGGAGATGATCACCTTTTTGCGCGCCAACGGTTTGTCCTCAAACTGGAAGTGCTTAGTGAAAGCTTCGAAGCACATGCCCGCGACGGCAGTCAACGCAGCGGCCGCGATGCATTTGATCTCGAAGCTGACCTTCTTTTGGACAGGATGCCTCAAGAATCGGCGGCGTGATGCCGGTCTGACGCTCAAAGCGGCCAGTTCCCCCTAGCAAGCTCGAAACTTTATCCCTAAGTTACAAGGCGAAACCTGACACAACCGGGGGGTTCCATGTCCGGAAGCGGCTTGCAAAAGCTTAGTTACATTTTGTTGATCGTCCTCTTGTTCGGCCTCTCCACCGGCTGGCTAGGGGGCCTTTGAAATGGCACAACGATTTGGTGGGCAATTTAGCCCGGATGGCTCTGACGATCCCAATGATGATCTGCCTGCCAAGGGTGCGTACCACAAAGCCAAGGTAAGCCCGGTTGGCGCGCGATCGAACGTGATGTTTATTCCACCTATCGTTCTGGCTGCGACGTCGATCAATGACGGGGCCGTTGGTATGGCCGTCGGCCTTGTTGGCGCCGGCGCGTTGATCCTTGGGGCGTGGCTCTTGCGCGAAGGGCTTGAGGCCGAGGCCGCCTATGATGAACGCAAAGTGGCCCGTCGCCCCGGATTTCCGCGCAAAATTGCGGCTGCTGTACTAACTGGCATCGGGGCCGCCATTGCCGCCTATAGTTCGGAGCCCGGCGTTGTAGCGCCGCTGATCTTCGGCAGCGCGGCTGGTGTGTTGCACCTTGGGGCCTTTGGCATCGACCCGCTCAAGGACAAGGGCATGGAAGGCATCGACACCTTTCAGCAAGACCGTGTTGCGCGCGTTGTGGATGAGGCCGAGGCCCAGCTTGATGCGATGACCGATGCCGTCAAACGCGCCGGTGATCGCAAGGTCGAGGCCCGTGTCGAGCGGTTCCAAATCAAGGTTCGTGAAATGATCCGTACCGTCGAAGAAGATCCGCGCGACCTCACCGCTGCCAAGAAGTATCTTGGCGTTTACCTGATGGGGGCCAAGGACGCGGCGGTTAAGTTTTCCGATATCTATGCGCGCAACGAAGACCGTCAGGCGCGCAGCGATTTCATGATGCTTTTGACCGATTTGGAAGAAAGTTTTGGCAAGAAGACCGAGAAGCTTCTTTTGGATAATAACGCCGATTTGGCGATTGAAATAGATGTGCTGCGCGAACGGCTGCAGCGCGAGGGTGTACGCCTGTAGAAGGCGGAATTTAAAACGGGGGATCCCATGTCTGAGAATGTTCGTAAGCAAGCCGAAGAGGCGCTGGCCTTGGTCGAAGAAGTCAACGCAGTGATCCTGCCAGAGCCAGGTGAGGCGAACGCCGTTGTGCCATTGGCCGAAGCCGCGCCAGAAGTGGGCGAAGAAATTCGCACACGTATGGATGAAATCGACATGGGTGACACCAATTCGATCGTGTCCTTTGGCTCCGCGGCTCAGGCCGAGCTGCAAGAGATTTCTCAGGCGATGTTGACCGATGTGCGCAATAAAGACGTCGGCCCGGCGGGCGACGGTCTACGTGACATGGTTACCACCATTCGCGGTTTTTCGGTTTCCGAATTGGACGTGCGTCGCAAGCAAACATGGTGGGAAAAACTGCTGGGTCGCGCCGCGCCCTTTGCCAAATTCACCGCCCGTTTCGAAACTGTTCAGGGTCAGATCGACAAGATCACCGACAGCCTGCTCAAACATGAGCACACGCTTTTGAAGGACATCAAATCGCTTGACCTTCTCTATGAAAAAACTCTGCAATTCTATGACGAGCTGGCGCTGTATATTGCGGCTGGTCAGGAAAAGCTGAACGTTTTGGATACCGTCGACATTCCGGCCAAAGAGGCCGAGGTTCAGGCGGCTGACGAAAACGATCAGGTCATGGTGGCGCAACAATTGCGCGATTTGCGCGCCGCGCGTGATGATCTGGAACGCCGCGTCCACGATCTAAAACTGACCCGTCAGGTCACGATGCAATCGCTACCTTCGATCCGTTTGGTTCAGGAAAACGACAAATCGCTGGTCACCAAAATCAACTCGACCTTGGTCAACACCGTGCCGCTTTGGGAAACCCAACTGGCTCAGGCCGTCACCATCCAACGCTCGGCCCAAGCCGCCGCTGCGGTGCGTGAAGCCAATGACCTAACCAACGAATTGCTGACCTCGAACGCATCGAACCTGCGCGAAAGCAACAAGATGATCCGCGAAGAGATGGAGCGTGGTGTGTTTGACATCGAAGCGGTCAAACAGGCCAATGCCGATCTGATTGGCACCATCCAAGAGAGCCTTCAAATCGCCGACGAGGGCAAAGCACGTCGTGCCGCCGCCGAAGACGAGCTCAAGAAAATGGAAGCGGAACTGCGCGATACCTTGGCCTCGGCCAAAGCGCGCAAAGACGGTGTTGGTGACAATGCCGCGACTGCGGTTCCGGCCTGATCCAGTTGCGCTGGCGCAAGACACTTACCGCCTCGGCGGCGTTGATTGGCGTCATGGCCCTTTTGGGCTGTGACGCTTCTACGCTTGCGCCGCGCAAAACCTCTGTGACACCGGCGGTGCGACCAACCGGCTTGGTCCCGCCTCCACCAGCGCCTGTTCAACCTGCGCGCCCCACTGGCCCCTCGGCGGCCAGCAAAGAGCTGATGGATTACTACGCTCGGGTGCAAAACGACCTTCTCGTTCGTGGCTTATTGCGCACCGATGGCGGCGGCCCGGATACGGCGTTCACCGACACGATGTTGATCCGCAATTTCGAACAAATTGCGCTTGCCGAAGAATATGAACGCGGAGCCGGGTTAACTCCGTCCTCTGGTACGCCAAGCGCGGTCAAGAAATGGACCAAACCGATCCGGATGGTCACCGAATTTGGGGCCGGCGTTCCCAAAGACCAGATCGCCGAGGATCAGGCCCGCGTCACAGCCTATGCAGCACGCTTGGCCCGGATCACCGGCCATCCCATTCAAATGACTGCCCAAGACCCGAACTTTCATGTGTTGTTCATGTCAGAAGACGACACTCAATTTATCGCTCCTAGAATACAGCAGCTTGTTCCCGATGTGACACCTTCGGCACTTCGGGTGTTTGATGACTTGCCACGTTCAATCCACTGTTTGGTTGTCGCCTTTTCCGACACCCCAAACGGCTATGACTATGGCCAAGCTATTGCGATTATCCGCTCCGAACACCCGGACCTGTTGCGCCGCTCCTGTATTCACGAGGAAATCGCCCAAGGGTTGGGTTTGGGCAACGATGATCCGCGTGCCCGCCCGTCCATTTTCAATGATGATGACGAATTCGCCTTGCTGACAACGCACGATGAAATGCTGTTAAAAATTCTCTATGATCCACGCTTACGTCCCGGAATGAAGCGTGAAGACACACGCCCCGTCGTGATCGAACGTGCCGCTGCGTTGGTAAACTAACCGCCACTGCCTTTTGAGCACGAGGCCGGGCCTGCAACAGGTGATGTATTGCCGGGGTGTTTCGACCTACAACGACAAACTGGTACTTTAATCAGCCTTTTCCCCCATGAGTTTTAACAGGTGACGCTAGAAACTCGTGCCGTGAATGGTTATCTTTTTGCCATCAACGACCCAGAGGGGACCGAGTTTTATGGGCATTTTCGATTTTCTATCCGGCCAGTTTATCGACGTTATTCACTGGGTGGACGATACACGAGACACATTGGTTTACCGATTTGAGCGCGAAGGCCATGAGATCAAATACGGGGCCAAGCTAACCGTTCGCGAAGGGCAGGCCGCCGTCTTTATCCACGAAGGCCAATTGGCTGACGTCTTTACGCCCGGGCTTTATATGTTGGAAACCAACAACATGCCCATCATGACATCCCTTCAGCATTGGGATCATGGGTTTAATTCGCCGTTCAAATCAGAAATCTATTTTGTGAACACCAACCGGTTCACCGATCTGAAATGGGGCACCAAAAACCCGATCATGCTGCGCGACCCGGAATTCGGGCCGACCCGCATTCGGGCCTTTGGCACCTATTCGATCAAAGTCGCTGATCCGGCGCTGTTCCTCAAAGAGATCGTTGGCACCGATGGTGAATTCACCATGGACGAGATCAGCTTTCAGATCCGCAACATCATCGTTCAGGAATTCAGCCAGTCGATCACCAAATCCGGCATTCCTGTTCTGGATATGGCGGCCAATACCGGCGATGTTGGCAAGCTTGTTGCCCAAGCCATCAGCGGCACCATTGCGCAATACGGTCTTGAATTGCCTGAACTTTATATCGAAAATATCTCGCTTCCACCAGAAGTCGAAAAGGCGATGGATACCCGCACCTCGCGTGGTATCACCGGCAATCTTGACGACCACATGAAGTACAAAGCAGCCGAGGCCATGGGCCAAGGCGGCGCGATGGATCAATCCATGGGCATGGGGTTTGGGGCCGGTATGGGCATGAACATGGCCAATCAAATGGCCGGTGGGATGGCCCCCGCCGGACAACAGCCGGGCGCGGGTCTGACGCCGCCGCCTCCCCCCGTCGAACATGTCTGGCATTTGGCTGTGAACGGCCAAACGACGGGTCCGTTTTCCAAAGCAGACCTTGGCCGGATGACCACAAGCGGGGAGCTTGCCCGCGACACCCATGTTTGGACACCAGGACAGGACGGTTGGAAAAAGGCCGGTGACGTTCAAGAGCTAGCACAGCTCTTTACCGTGATGCCGCCACCGCCTCCTCCGCCAGCTGGCTAAGTAAAATAGGGCCCAAACAGGCGTCCGGCGCAAAGTCGAAAGTTTCGACGTGCCGGGCAGGAAAGGGTTTGTAAGACGACACCTGACTTTCAACGATCAAGGTGTCGTCAACACAGATATCTTGCGCGAAATTGCCGATATTGAATCCAAATCCGCCTTTCCCACATCCACTTCCATCGCCCGCCATGTTCCAGGCCTGTGGCATGCGCACAATCGCGCTTTCGTGCAAAAACATCCCTTCCCTAGGCAAAAGGTGCAACCGCCATGCGGTGGTTTCCGACTTTTGGCCCAACCCCCAAGAGCCGATCTCTGCGCCATCTTTGAAGCCTGTTACCTGAAAACAGTGCAGGTCATCGCCTGTCACAATCGACGAGGATGCCAAGGCATCATCATATGCCAACGCCCCTTGCATGCTATAGCCTTGTCCTCCGATCCACTGGAACTCAAAGAAGACCTCTCCGGCAGAAAGGCTGGATGCGAAGATTGTAAAAACGAGTGTAAATAGGCGCATGGCGAGGTCAGGAACGAATGTTAAAGGTATGTGTTTGAATACTTTTCATTTGAACCAAAATTGACCATTTTGCCAGTAAGTCAAGCAGGAGATCACAATGTCAGGTCACCCCGAGCCAACCCAAAAAGCCAAAGAAGAACATCGCTTCCCCTGTGATCAATGCGGTGCAGATTTTCGGTTTGATCCCGATGGCGGTCAAATGGTCTGTGACTTTTGTGGTCATACAGCAGAAGTCACAGAGACCGGCCCATGGGAGGGGGGCATTCGTGAATTGGATTTCAATGCGGCCATAAACAACGTGCTTCCGTTGCAAGAAATGGAAGAAACCCGCGTTTCAAAGTGCCCAAATTGCGCCGCAGAAGTCGAATTTGATCCCGATTTACACGCCTCCGAATGCCCGTTTTGCGCGACACCCGTGGTCACGGATACAGGAGAACACAGGCATATCAAACCCAAGGGACTCCTGCCCTTTGCCTTGGACGACAAGGCCGCGCACGACGCCATGAATGACTGGTTGGGGCGGTTGTGGTTTGCGCCAAATGGGTTGCAGGACTACGCCCGAAAGGGGCGCAAAATGAACGGTATCTATGTGCCATATTGGACCTATGATGCTGATACAAAATCCGCCTATCGTGGCGAGCGTGGCACGATTTATTACGAGACAAGAACCGTTATTCGCGACGGGAAAACCCAACAGGAAAGGGTGCAGAAAATCCGCTGGACCCCGGTGTCGGGGCGCGTGGCACGGTTCTTTGATGATGTGTTGGTTCTGGCCTCCAAAGCCTTGCCCAAGACATACACCGATGCGTTAGAGCCGTGGGATCTTAGCGCTATGGAACCTTATCGGCCTGAATTCCTTGCCGGATTTCGGGCCGAAGGGTACCAAGTCGACCTGGATGTTGGCTTTGACGAAGCCCGCGCCATAATGGATCGCCAAATTCGCCGCGATGTAAAATTCGACATCGGTGGTGACCGGCAACGCATCCATGGGCTCGACACACATGTGTCTGATGTGACCTTTAAACACGTGCTATTGCCGGTCTGGATGGCGGCCTACAAATACCGCGGCAAAAGCTATCGCTTTGTTGTCAACGGGCGCACGGGGCGGGTCAAAGGCGAGCGCCCTTGGTCAGCATGGAAGATCAGCTTTGCCGTTGTGTTGGGGCTTCTGGTTGCCGCCGGTATTGGCTACGTCGTCGCTATGAACCAATAAGAAGGCAAAAGATATGCGCGCATTGTTACAACGGGTTTCCGAGGCCCGCGTTGAAGTGGACGGAGAGACCATTGGTGAGATTGGGCCGGGTCTTTTGGTTCTTATCTGCGCGATGCAGGGCGACTCCGAAGCTCAGGCCGACAAACTGGCCGCCAAAATTGCCAAGCTACGAATTTTCAAAGACGATGACGGGCGCATGAACAGGTCGGTCAAAGACATTGGCGGAAGCGTATTGGTGGTGAGCCAGTTCACTCTTGCCGCCGATACGTCCCGTGGAAATCGCCCGGGCTTTTCGACTGCAGCGCCGCCAGTGGACGGCGAAGCGATGTATGAATATTTCGCCAAACAGATAGCCGCCCAAGGCCTTTCCATCGCGAAAGGCCAATTTGGGGCCGATATGAAAGTCAGCCTATTAAACGACGGTCCGGTGACCATTTGGATGGACAGCGAGGCGTGAGCGACCAAAACCCGTGCACGGGTTTTGCAAATTTCGTCGACGAAATTTGGGAGCCTTACGGCTCCCGGAACGCCTCACGAGATTTGTACAACGGCTTGAGAAGATACTGCAAAACCGTCTTTTCACCGGTATGCAACTCGGCCTGCGCCAACATACCGGGGCGAATTTCCATCGCCGCCTGACGATCAGTCATCGACGACATATCAACCCGAATTGACACTTTGTAATGCGCCTCAGTCTCCGGACGGCGTTCATCTTTGTAGGTGTCAGCCGAGATCACGTCGACACGCCCTTTGAGGGTTCCGTAGATCGTATAATCATAGGCCGTCAGCTTGATCGTGGTCTCTTGACCCGGACGGATATTCGCAATGTTTTCCGGTTTGACCTGCGCCTCAACAAACAGCTCTTCGTCCACCGGAATGATTTGCAAAATCTCTTCGCCGGGACGGACAACTCCACCAATTGTGGTGACGCTCAAGTTGTTGACGATGCCGTGCATCGGAGACGTCAGCACGGTCCGGTTCAACTGATCCTGTGATGCCTTAAGGTTTTGCTGCAATGTCGCCAGCTCTTTCAGGGTGTCCGAATACTCTTCAGCTCTGGCCAATTCCGTCTGCGTGACAATCTCATCATAAAGCTTCTTGGCGTCGGCCTGGGCTTTGCGGGCCCGTGTCACTTCGATCAGGGCAACAACCTTTTTGTCCAAAAGGTTTTCCATCAAATCGAGCTCGCTCTGGGCCTGATCCAAAACCCGGCGCGCACCCGAACTTCGGCTGATGAAATCCGTGTAGCGCGCATAAAGCAGCGCCTCTTCGGACGCCACCATATGAGGCGAACGCATCTCCAAAGATGCGGGGACGTCAAAAGTCGACGCCCCCGCCAGTTCGGCCTCGAGCCGCAGGCGGCGGACCTCGAGGGCGGTGATTTGGTCGCTCAAGTCATCAACCGAGCTTTTGAATTGGGTACCGTGCAGACGCGCAAGCACATCGCCGCGCAAAACTTCATCCCCCTCTTTGACTAGCAACTCAGAGAGAATGCCGCCTTCGAGGTTTTGGATGATCTGTGGGCGTGACGAAGAGATGATCTCGCCCTCGGCACGTACAATTTCGTCGACCCAAGCAAAGGATGCCCAGATTACAAAGGCCCAGACCGAAATGGCACAAAGCCAAATTGTCATGGACGGGCCATTCATGTCCTTTTGCAGCTGTGCTGCCAGATTGGTCGAAGACACAGCCATTATGCAGCCCCCTGTCCGGCCGTGCGCAGGTGATCAAGCACCTGATCGCGCGGGCCATCAATTGCCATACGGCCGTTTGCCAAAATCATCGTGCGAGATGCCAAAGACAAGATCGGCACCCGGTGTGTCGCAATCACCGCCGTGCGGCCTTGCAACCATGTTTCCAGCCGTGAAATCAGCGTCTTTTCAAGCGTTTGATCAAGGGCCGCCGTCGGCTCATCCAAAAGGCAAATGTCCGGATCCTGAAGCCAAAGCCGCGCCCAGCCGATGCTTTGACGTTGGCCAACCGAAAGGCCTTCGCCACCATCACGGATTTCCAGATCAAGGCCCTTGGGATGGCTTTTGACGAATTGCCCCAACCCGGCAAAATCCAGCGCTTCGAACAGACGTTCGTCATTGCGCTCCATCATATTGAGGTTGAGATTGTCGCGCAGCGTCCCATGAAACAGACGGACGTCTTGGCCCAGATAGCCAATGGTCCGGCGTAAATCACGCGGTTCGATCTGCGACATCTCGGTGCCATCAATCAAAAGCTTGCCCGATGTTGGCGCATAAAGCCCGGTCAGCATTTTCAGCAGGGTCGATTTGCCCGACCCATTGGCCCCAAGGATGGCCAAAACCTGACCCTGTTGGATTTTAAGCGCCTGCAAATCCAGAACGGGGGACCCTTCGGGGTCATAGTGATAGCTGGCATCGCGCAGCTCATATTCACCGTTTAGTTTTTCGCGGCGCAAATAGGTCCGTTCGGTCGAGCGGTCACAATCGACATGAGCAATTGCGTCCAACCCGTCCAGCGCGCTTTTGACATTGCCCCAGCGCGCCATGATACCCGACAGCTGCGTCAAAGGGGCCAAGGTGCGCGACGACAAAATACCAACGGCGATGATCGACCCGACGGTGAATTCACCCGCAAAAACAAGGTATGTCCCGGTGATGACCGCGCCGACATAGGTGGCCTGCTGAACGCCTTGGCTCCAAAACGTCAGGGACGCCGCCAGTTTGCGTTGTTCGGAAGATTTCAAAGCTTGGACAGCAGTCAGCTCTTCCCACGTCCGCTCGAACCGGTCTTCGGCGCGTTGGGTTTTGATCGTATCGAGCTCAACCACCACCTCTTGGAGCAAACGGGATTGTTTAGAGGATGCGCCCTGCATTTCCTGCGTGAGGCGGATCATTTTCTTCTGCATCAAGAACCCGGGCACCACCATCATGATGCCCCCGGCGATCAAGACCCAGACAACCGACCCAGCGATTGACCAGACAAGGGCGAGAAAGACGAAGATAAACGGAATGTCGGCCAAGGCCCCTACCGTCGAAGCGGTAAAGAATTCACGGACCGAGCCAAATTCACGCATCGCAGAGAACAGCTGAGACGGCGACCGACCCGCGAGATCAGAGCGCATGCCCAGCAAGCGTTGCATCAGGGTTTTCTGCACCCCCAACTCGATCTGGCGCCCTGCCCCATCGAGCAATTGCGAGCGCGCAACCTTAAGGAAGGCCTCAAGCAACAAAGCCAAACCAGCACCAGCGGCCAAGACCCAAAGGGTTGCTTCGGATTGATGCGGGATCACCCGGTCATAAACCTGTAGCGAAAACAGCGCCACAGACACGGCCAACAGGTTGGCCACAAAAGAGCCCAAGGCGACTTCGCTGAAATGGCGCGAAAAGCGACGGAATTCGCCCCAGAACCAATGGGTATTCTCATCTAACTTGGCATGGGTTTCCGAAAGCACCTGAACCGGAGCCTCTGCCCGAACCAATCGGCCCGAGAAATACGGACCAAATTCGGCAATGGCGACTTCGGAGCGGCGATCGGTGCCGCTTTCGTCATAGATGGTTAGACCGCCATCTTGTTGACCAAGCACCAAGACGGTTTGACCGTTGCTCATCAAGGCGATGGCGGGCCAAAGGGTTGGCACCAAACTATCCGGCTCTTGCAACTCGGCGATCAAACCAGCGGCTTCTAGCCCGGCCTTTAGCGCGACCTCGTCATAGCTGTCATCACAACCGGCCTCGCGCACCAAGGCTTCGAGAATGTCATGCTTGCGGGCGTCCACACCAAGGCGGCTGCCTAGAGTCAGGATCATATCAGCGCGCGATTGCGCCTTTTCGGAATAGCGAGACTGACGGGCGGCTCCGATGCTTGCCCCCGTTGGGACGGCCCGCAAAACCGCGTCTTTGGCACGATCCGCCATGCGGAGTATTTGAGGCGAGGTCAAATCTGCGCTCCTTCGGCCAATCCGCCGCGCAGACGCGCCAGTTCAAGCTCGGCCCGCGCCGCCTTGTATTTCAGATCGATTTCACGCTCCAGCGCCATTGCATAAGTCTCGTACACACCAACTACATCCATTACTTGTCTTTGACCGCCGTCATATTGCGCTTGGAAAAGGTCGAGGTTCTCTTTGGCCCTTTGGGTCAAGGTCGTGGCCTCAATTGCTTGTCGGCGGAAGGCTTCAAGCTGACGTGACTGTGCCGCAATATCGCGCGCGGCGTCTTCGCGGGCTTCTTCGACCCGGCGAGCGGCGGTTTCCTTGGTCACCTCAAGGGCCTCGAACTCGGCCATTGTCCCTAGGCTAAACAGGGTGTCGGTGGTGACTGTCGCCCCAACGGACGGGGCGCTTTGACCGCCCTTGGCGTTGACAAACAGACCCGGCAAATGCTGTGCCCGGCTAATCTTGGCTTCGGCAATCGCGCGTTCCTGTTCGCCTTTTGAGCGCAACACACCCAGCGCCTCTGCGCTGCTATCGGACCGCAATCCACCAATTCCACGTAGGTCGCTAAGCTGACGCGCTGACATGGCGTTCAGCTCTGCCATGGCGGTTACGGTGGCTTCTTGTGCCTCAGAGGATCGGGCCTGCATTGATGACAGTTTTTGCTGCAACACGTTGAGGTCGGACATATCCGATACGCCGCCGTTGACGCGCTGCTGCATGACCCATTCGAATTGACTCATGTCCCTGATCGCCACGGCCAGATGGCTTGATACGTCCCGGTTTTGTTCGGCCTTGAGGTACAAGGACAAGGCATCGTGAACCCGTTGATTGCCGTCTTCGACAAGGGTTACGGCGGCGATTTCAACATTGGCCTTGGCCAGATCACGCTCAGCTTTCTTGCGGCCGTTGTCAAAGATGACCTGATTGATCACCAGATCGGTGACAAATTCGCCAAGTGAATTGAGCGATACATCGGGTCCTATCGAGGGGAGCCAGTTGTACTTGGCCGCTTGCTCTCGCAATCGTGCCACCCGCAACTCGGCCTCGGCCACACGGGCATCAGATGCAATCACAGCATCCGCCACGCGGCTATAGGGTGTCCCAGAGATCAAAACCGATGGTCGACCCTGTAACGCCTTTATGATCTCGGATGAATCCGAGGCTCGGACAACCGCTTTCTTGGGTTTTCCGGCTGGGGCCGCCGCATCCGGTTCAGCCCCCTTGAAGCGAGAGACTACGCCCTCACCCATATCTTTCATGCATCCGGGCAGCATCGCAACAGCGATGATCAAGCCCAGGCTCCGCCTGCTCATACTCATAGTCGTGCCCCCGTATCGGCGCGATTGATTTTTATAATTTCGGGATCCAGGGCCCGGTTCAGCCGGGCCTCTGGACGTTTTATACTGGTACTTAAACGACGCCAGTCGACACGTTGGTGATGTCGTCGTCAATCAACAGAGTAGCATCACCCAAGGTGAAGACATTGTAGGTCTCGCCACCTTCGGTCTGCGTACCGGCCGCCTGAGCACCGGTGATCGTAACGCTATCGTCAACCCCACCATGAACAACCAGAGTGTCCGTGTTGGACGACAAGGCCGTCAACTGGGCTTCTGTGATGGTCAGATGGCTATCCTCGGCGAACTGCAAATCGATTGTTTCGATGTTGAAGCCGGACAAGGTCGAGGCCAAATCGTCAGTCATCGTCACTTCGGACGTCGCCAGATCATCAGTCACCAGATAGGAGCTCGACACATTGCCTGCGCCATCCGTCGAAGTCAGAACCAAGTGCGATCCATCCGGAACAGCGTCCGAGAAACTATGGAAGGTTAGATCCAGAGCATCGACATCGACCTGGCTTTCCAGAGCAACACCGACAACGCTTGGGCTTGAACCTTCGCCACCAATGACGCGCCCGATTTCAACGGTATCGTCGCTGATTTCGGTCCGGATTTGGTCGACACCCTCATGGTTGCGGCCATAGCCTTCCCAAGCAAGCTCGCCGGGGGCTTCGGTATCAACATTGATGGTTTCGGTCACAGTGCGGGTGTTGCCAGCAAGGTCCGTGGCGTCAACCGTTGCGATCTGAGGACCGGTCCCCGGCAAGATCGAGCCGGGAGGAATGTCCACAGTCCAGCCACCATTTGAGTTAACCGTCGCTGTGTGAGCAACGCCACCAAAGGTCACAACAACCGTCGATCCAACTTCGACCTGACCACTCATTTCAAAGCCCTGAGCCGCCTCTTCTGCGTTGACAATGTCATCGCGTGTGGTGGGATCAGTCGACACATTGAGGCGGTTGACCTCGGTGTCGATGTCAAAATTGGTGGTGGTTTCGGCCGTGTTGCCTGCGACATCCGTTGTCTGGATCAACGCGCTTGTCGCGTGCTCACCCGCCGGGATTTCGCTTGCCGAGAAATCCACAGACCAGTTGCCATCGCCATCAACCGTCGCGGCACGTGTCACCCCGTTGAAGGTCACAGCAACCGTACCGCCGGGTTCTGTTGTGCCCGCTAGTGTAAAGCCATCCGACGCCTCGTCAGCGTTGATAACATTGTCGCCCTCAACCGGGTCGCTGCTGACGCCAAAGTTCAGAACTTCGGTATCAACATCAACGCTGTCGGTACGGGTAAGCGTGTTACCTGCGCTGTCGGTGATCGTCGCGGTGATATCGGCCGTGTAGGTGCCCGGTGCAATTTCGCTGGCGGCGAAAGGTGCCGTCCAGATACCGCTGGCATCGGTTGTGACCGTGTGGGTCACGCCGTTCATGGTCACATCAACCGATTGGAACGGTGTCGATGTCCCGGTCAGGACCACACCATCCGATGCTTCGGCAAAGTTGACCATGTCATCCCCTTCGACCGGAGCCGGCGAGATGGTGAGCAACCCTGCGTCTGTATCAACGCGAACCTGCTGAGAGATCGTGTCCGAGTTGCCGGCCAGATCGGTAGAAACCGCCGTCATGGTGACCGTGCGGTCGCCGCTTGGCAATTGCGCTGCCGAGAAGCTGGCGGACCAGCTACCATCGGCTGCAACCGTTGCCGGAACGGTCACACCGTCCAGCGTCACATCAACGGTGCCGCCCGGCTCGGTTGTGCCGGTCATGGTTAGCCCTTGCGAGGCCTCTTCGGCGTTGATCACACCATCGGCCCCACCAGGGGTCGAAGTGAAGTCAAAGTCACGGACCAGCGTATCGACATCAACGGTGCCCGTTGCCGTCGCTGTGTTACCGGCGGCATCGGTAGAGACCGCGGTTACGTCCAAAGTGGTTTCACCAGTCGGCAGGTCAGAGGCTGCAAAGTTCGCGGTCCAGCTACCGTCCGAGGCAACAACCGCCGTGTGTGTCACACTGCCCATTGTCACTTGAACCGAGGCACCTGTTTCGGCTTGGCCGGTCAGGACAACACCGTCAGAGCGTTCCGCCGCGTTTACGACGCCTTCGCCTTCGACATTGGCCGTCATCACCGAGACATTGGTTTCGGTGTCGATATTGATCGTTCCGGTCGCCGTTGCAACGTTGCCCGCCGCATCGGTGGAGACCGCGGTTACATCCATTGTGGTGGTGCCGGTCGGCACATTGTCCGCCGGAATTGTGACGCTCCAGCTACCGGAGGCATCGACAACAGTGTTCAACACTGTGCCACCAACGGTGACTTCGATCGCGGCACCCGCTTCGCCAACACCGTTTAGAACCACACCATCGGCGCGTTCCGCAGCGTTGACGGTTCCGTCACCCTCTACGTTGCCGGTCGCCATGGCGATGTCGTTTTGGGTGTCGATGTTGATGCCACCAGACGCCGTAGAAATGTTCCCGGCCAAATCGGTGGAAGTCACAGACACGTCCGCAACCGTTGTGCCCGCTGGCAAGAAGCCCGCGCCAATGTCCACAGACCAAGAGCCGTCATCACCAACCGTGGTTGACCAAGTGTTGCCGTTGATTGCGACTTCGATCGACGAACCGGCTTCGCCCGTCCCGCCAACAGTCACCGTGCCGCCATGTTCAACAGCGTTAACAATGCCATCTGCGGCCACGGTCGAGGTATCAACCGTCACACCGGCTTCGGTGTCGACATTGAACGTGTGCGACATGGTCACAACGTTGCCCGAAATGTCGGTCGAAACGATCTGAGCTGTGGTGCTGTAGGTGCCTTCGGCCAACATCGAGCTGTCGAAAGTCACGCTCCAGTTGCCATCGCCATCCACGGTCACAGACTGCATCTGCCCTTCGATGGTCACCTCAACGGTTGATCCCGCTTGGCTTGTGCCAGTCAGGGTCACACCCGCTGCATATTCGCCCGCATTGATCAAATCATCGCCGGTCAAAGGCGCATTGCCCAAGGTGACTTCGTTGACAGTATCAATTTGAATTTGTTCGTTCACAACGGTTGTGTTGCCGAAACTATCGGTCGCGGTGATCACCACATCTTGGGTGTATTCACCCGCAGGCAGAACAGTCGCATCAAAAGTGAAAGACCAGCTGCTATCCTCGCCAACAACAACAGTTTCACTGTGTTCACCGATAGTGACGGTCACAGTGGAACCAGCTTCGGCCGACCCCGAGATTTCAACGCCGTCCTGATGATCTTCGCCATTGAACAAATCGCCGAGCGAAACAGTCCCATCTGTGGCTTCAAGCACCGGAGGTGTCGTGTCAATTTCGAAGGATGGTCCGTCCAGCTCGATCACCTCGCCGCCGGGATTGGTCACAACAACCGGGATGTCGGTATAGACGCCATCAACAGGGAAATCATCCCCGGTGAATACAGCTTCCCATGTGCCGTCCTCACCAATTTGAGTTGTGACTTCTTCTTCACCGATTGTCACAACAACATCGGATCCCGGCTCGCCGGTTCCGGTGATTGTGATTGACGGCTCATCGCCGCCACCGATGTCATAATTATTGTCCGGATCGTCAACAGTGGGAACGATTGGATCGCTTCCCCCACCGCCACCGCCGGGGTTACCGCCCGCAGCAACCCCAAGAAGCGCCGCAGTCCCGAGACCAGCAGCCCCAAGGCCACCCATGCCCAAACCGGCCGCACCAAGCAGGCCCGCGCCAAGCATCGAAACCTCTTCGCCTTCGGGGTCGTAAGGAACAGCACCGTCAAGCGCGACCTGAGGATCATCAACAAAGATCAACTCGTCGGTCGGGCTCCACTTGCCCCATGTTTCGGTCGGCCCATATTGCGCGAACAATGCCCCACCGTCCGCCTCAACAAAGCTCACTTGGTTCAGCTCACCACCGGAGCTGAGGAACAAGCGGCTTCCGTCGCCGTTGTCCGAAAAATACCCTTCAAGCACGATGACCCGACCGTCGGTCAGGGTTATCAGCAGATCATCTGCTGCACGGTCATACCCGCGCAATTCAGCTCTGTTCAAATTCAGGGAAATGTCCTGTCCGCCTTGGGCATTGACAAGGAAATCCTCATCACCACCACCAACAGAACCACGCTCAATCGCACCCGCACGGGTACGCACCACGAAATCGATCGCGCTCATGATAACACCGCTCTACCTCTACGTGACCGTTTGTTTTTTTATGGTCACTTATTTTGCTCTGCCCATCTTTTAACGCAATTCCCTGAAACGCGCTAGAAGGAATATGTGGGAGGTAGCAAAATCTTGGGGTTAGAGGGCGAATCAGCACGAATTGGGGGGATAGCTGTGGCAAAAAAGCGGCATTTTCGCCGGATCAAAGGTTAACAACAGCCCCTGTAATCGCCGATCTCTGTGCGGCGTGACCGATGCGCACCGCCCAAGCCCCATCGTCTAGCGTCACATCTACCGGCTTCTGACCGCGCACCACAGCCAGAAAGTTCTGATGCTGATAGAAGGTCGAGCCATTGTGATCCCCCGCCTCCAATAGCGCCTCTTCGACCGGAATTTCCAGGGCAACCGGCCCCTTTGGCGCACGCGGGCTCACGATCACCTGCGACACCGGTGGTTCGCCCAAATGCTCCGGCCAAAAGCGCCCTGGCCCCGGAACCAAAGCTTCGATTTTGCCTTTTGGACCCACGGCGCTTAACTCTTCCTGATAACGAGAGCCTTCTGCAAACATGCACAGTTCCAACATGGCCCGTGTGCCGTTGGCAAAATCGACAATCACATAACCACTGTCCCAAATATCGGAGTCGGCACCGTCATAGGTTTCGCCAATATGATTAACCGCCTGCCCAGCGCTGGCCATGACCCGCACCGGATCGGACTGCAACGCCACCCGCATCAGATCAAAGAAGTGACAACATTTCTCGACCAACGTCCCGCCGGTTTTGGCGTTGAAGCGGTTCCAATCCCCAACTTTTGTCAAAAACGGGAAGCGGTGTTCGCGGATGGTAAGCATTTTGACGCCGCCTGTCGCGCTTTCTAGCTCGTTCAGAAACTTAGCCACCGGCGGCATATAGCGATACTCCATCGCAACCCAAATCGGAGCAGGATAGGACGCTTTGATCGCATCGATCCGCGCGGCGTGATCCGGATCAGTATAGAGGGGCTTTTCCATCAAAAGTGGCAAAGGACGCGTGCGGGCGATTTCTTCGAGCTGCTCCACATGCAGGTAATTGGGGCTTACCACCAACAGGCAATCCAAGGCGTCATCCGCCAAAAGATCACCAACCGAAGCGTAAAACACAGCGTCCGGCACAATCGCACGCGCCTTGTCCGCCATTCCCGCGTCAGGTTCAAAAATCGCCTGCACACGCGCACCATCCAACAGGGCGATATTGCGCAGATGCTCTTGCCCCATCATGCCGCAGCCGATGACGCCATAGTTGATGATCTTAGTCATTCTTTTCCCTGTCTTATTTTAGTCGCGACACGTAGGTGGCCACGTTTGTATCGATCCAGCCGCGCGAAACCTCGACCCGGCTGCCATCATTTGCGAGGCTGACCCGTGTCGCCAAGACCGTTGGCGTGCCGGTCGCAAGGCCATAGCTGTCCGGGGCCCAGTCTGGAACTTCGGACACAGAGAACCGGTCTTCGGCTGATTTGATCCATAGACCCAGTTTTTCGCGGTAATAAAGGTAAAGCGATTCCGAAAGATCGCCCTCGGACACTTCGCTCGTATAAGACGCGTCCAGCCAGATTTCCTCGACGACCGCCGGTTTGCCGTTCAGGCGGCGCAAACGCCGAATGCGATGCGCCTCATCACTTGCCCCAAACTCCGGAAGATCATCTGGCTTTGTCACGCGATCCACCGACAACAATTCCGCAGTGGGCAAGCCGCCCCCCTCATGGAGCTCGACCCGGAAAAACGTATACACTGACTGCACGTCGCTTTGGGCGCGCACATAGTTTCCAGAGCCCTGAATACGCTCAAGCATTCCCTTTTTCGTCAAATCTGCCAATGACTTGCGCAACGTGCCAACCGAGGTCCCAAGCTGGGCTGCATATTCCCGTTCGGGCGGAAGCCGTTCCCCTTCGGCCAATCGACCAGCATTGATTTCACGGATCAGCATTTCACTGATCTGAAGGTAAAGCGGCAGGGAATGGCGGTCTCTCATCGGGCGGTAATCCAAAATTGATCCACCATTGATTTACTCAGAATCGGATGCTACGCAAGAGAAAATGCATGGGAGGTGCACCTTAATGACAATCGTACCCATCACGTCCCCCGATCTGGACGCGGCAGAAGTTTCATGGTTCGCAGCGCTGTGCTCGGACGACTACGAATTCCTTGGCGTGCCGGATGGCAAGCTGCGCTCAAGCTGGGCGCATTGTTCCGGCATCGTCAAAGAGGCCGAAGCGCAAGGGTTTCGCAATATCCTGTGCCCATCCTCCTATCAAGTTGGCCAAGACACGCTCAGCTTTGTTGCCGGATGCGCTCCGATTACTGACAAGATCAACATGCTGGCCGCTGTGCGCTGTGGTGAGATGCAGCCCATCATGCTGGCCCGCACGCTTGCCACGCTCGACCACATGCTCGAAGGGCGCCTTACGGTGAACATCATTTCTTCTGACTTTCCCGGTCAAAAAGAAGAGAGCAGTTTTCGCTATCAACGCTCCCGCGAAGTGGTTGAGATTTTGAAACAGGCCTGGACCCAAGACAAAATCAACCACAAGGGCGACGTGTATGATTTTGCCGAACTCGGGACTGACCCGGTGGTGCCGTATCAAACCGGTGGGCCTTTGCTCTATTTTGGCGGCTATAGCCCTGATGCGCTTGAGCTTTGCGGCCAGCATTGCGACGTTTACCTGATGTGGCCGGAACCCAAAGACCAGCTTGCGGAACGCATGAAAGCGGTGAATGTGGTCGCCGAACGCTATGGTCGCACGCTTGATTATGGCTTGCGGGTGCACTGCATCGTGCGCGACACCGAAGCCGAAGCCCGCGAATACGCCCAGCACATCGTTAGCAAGCTAGACGATGACAAAGGTACGGAAATTCGCGACCGCGCCTTGGATTCCACCTCTCTTGGCGTCTCACATCAGGCCAAAAACCGCGAACTCGCGGATATGGAAGGCTTTGTTGAGCCGAACCTTTGGACCGGTGTTGGACGGGCGCGATCCGGCTGTGGCGCGGCGCTTGTTGGCTCAACCGATCAGGTTCTGAGCAAGCTAGAAGAATATCAGAAAATGGGCATGCGCGCCTTTATCTTGTCGGGCTATCCGCACATGGATGAGTGCAAGCATTTTGGCGAAAAGGTCCTTCCTCAGATGAAGACTTGCTCGCTCCCGCAAGCCTATGGACGGGTGCCAACATCGGCCCCGGCCACACCTTTGGCGGCAGGTCCACGCCGCTAGCCCGACCGCCTGACAAGAACACTTTGGTGATGTCGTTGTTGAACCCTTCCTTTCAAAGCGATATCGCCCAAGCACCTTTAATTCAGGTAACTTTTGAAATGACTGCCGCGCCTTGCCCGGCCTGACGGAGATCAAAATGGATCGTATCAAACTCAATGACGCGCTGGACATGAGCCGCCTCGTTTATGGCATGTGGCGTATTGGCGATGACGCAGATACCAGCGCCGCCCACATCCAGAACAAGATTTCCGCCTGCCTTGATCAGGGCATCACCACAATGGATCAGGCCGACATTTATGGCGGTTACGAGGCCGAGGAAATCCTTGGCAATGCTTTGACACCCGAATTACGCAACCAGATCGAGATCGTCACCAAATGCGACATCGTCGCGCCGATGGGCCGCTATAGCGATGCGCCGGTCAAGTATTACGACACCAGCCGCGCCCATATCATGGCCTCGGTTGACCATTCGCTGCGTCTGATGAAGGTTGATCACATTGATCTCTTGCTCATCCACCGCCCCGATCCTCTTATGGATCACAAGGAAACCGGTGCTGCGCTGGATGATGTTGTGACAAGCGGCAAGGTTCGCGCCGTTGGCGTGTCGAACTTCCGCCCCTATGATTGGGACCTGCTGCAATCAGGCATGAAAACCAAACTGGTCACCAACCAGATTGAAATGAGCCTGCTGTGCCACGATGCATTCACAAACGGCGATTTGGCGCATCTCCAGCGTCTCGGCATTGCGCCAATGGCATGGTCCCCGCTTGGTGGCGGTGCCTTGTTTGATACCGACAACGCCGGATTGCGCAGCAAGCTTGCCGAAATCGGTGCCGCACAGGGTGTGGATGAGGCTGCCGTCGCGGTTGCGTGGCTTTTGGCCCACCCCGCAAGCATTCTGCCGGTTCTAGGCACCAACAATCTAGACCGGATCAAACAGATCGGTGATGCTGCCAAAGTAGAAATGGATCGCAAGACTTGGTTTGCGCTTTATACAGAAGCGCTTGGCCACGAAGTCGCCTGATCCAGAGAAAGCGAAGAACGTGACGATGCAAACCACCCGATTTGATCCGGCCCAGTCCGACCCACGTGCCTTTCGCGATGCGCTGGGGCGGTTTGGCACCGGTGTGACCGTGATCACCTGTGCGACCCCAACCGGGCCGCTCGGGATCACTGCCAATAGCTTTGCCAGTGTCTCGCTTGACCCGGCCTTGGTGCTTTGGTCGCCGGCCAAAGGGTCGTCGCGCTATCCGTTTTTCATGGCCGCGGAACATTTTGCGATCCATGTGATTGCGGATGAGCAAAAGGACATCTGTCAGGGCTTTGCCCGGTCGGGCGACGCCTTTGACGGGCTGGATTGGGAAAACAGCCCGCGTGGCGTTCCCCTGATCAACAATTGCCTGTCGCGTTTTGAATGCCAAACGCACGCCACACATGACGGTGGTGATCATTCGATCATCGTGGCCAAAGTGATCGAAGTGGCGACCCGCACCGGGGATCCATTGATGTTCTTTGGCGGGCAATACGGCAGCTTTGCGCCCCAATAAGACGAATCATCATTTTCGCCATTGTGGAAACAATACCTGCGCGCAACAGCCCATTGTTGCGCGCACCTTTTGCTATCCTCGCGTAAACAATAGAGGAATCCGCTACTTGTCAGGTGGCGCTGGCTTGGGCAGTCTGAAAGAATTGCAGATAACATTTTCGTGACCAGCCCAAGGGTAACCCTATGCGTATTCTTTCCCGGCTTTCCATTTCTCTGGCAACGGCCTGTGTCATGGCCACATCTTCGGCCAATGCCGACACCATGTCCAAATCGGATTTCATCAATTTTGATCCAAAGCAGGCCGCTCTGGGTCAGTTTTTGTTTTACGACAAAATCCTGTCGGGCAATCAAAACATCAGTTGCGGAACCTGTCACCATCATACGCTCGGCGGAACCGACGGCGTTAGCCTTGGCATCGGCGAAGGCGGCGAAGGGCTAGGGCCAAATCGCAGCCCCGGTAGCGGTGAGACCAAAATCGCATCACGGATACCGCGCAACGCCCCGGCCCTGTGGAACTTGGGGCACCGCGATGTGCGCGTCCTGTTTCACGATGGTCGCGTCGAGGCCACAGACGCAAAGGGCGGGCGGTTTGAGACACCGGCCGAGGCGCGCCTCCCTCACGGATTAAACTCGATCCTTGCGGCGCAGGCGCTTTTCCCGATGAGCTCAGACGCCGAAATGGCCGGAGTTGCCTCCGAAAACCCGGTCGGTGCCGCCTTTGAAGAGCGCATTGATCATGGCTGGGAGGCAGTCGCCAATCGGGTGCGCAACACCCCAAACTACACCCCACATTTTACCAAGGCCTTTCCACATGTCGCCTCGGCGCAAGACATCACTATTGTCGAAATCGCCAACGCGTTGGCTGCGTTTATTGGCACCGAATGGCAAAGCTTTGACAGCCCCTATGACGCCTACCTAACCGCCGGAACGCCGCTGCCTGCGGACGCAGAACGCGGTCGTCAGCTCTTCTTTGGGGAGGCAGGTTGCGCGCAATGCCACAATGGCCCGCTCTTTTCAGATCAGGGTTTTCACTCGGTTGGGGTGCCGGCTTTTGGCCCTGGACGCATCGACGGACAACGCGATATCGGACGCATGGAAACAACCGGCGATGCCGATGACGCCTATAAGTTCCGCACACCATCCCTTCGCAACATCGCGCTTACCGGACCCTATGGCCACAACGGGGCCTTTCCGACCCTGCGCGACATGATCCGACACATGGCCAACCCCGAAGGATCACTCGCAGATTGGACGCCGGATATGGCCAGCCTCCCCAAAGTCGCCTGGCTTCAGGATGTAGATTTCAAAGTCATGTCAGACCAGAACGAAATGCAGCGTTTATTGGCCAATCTCGACACCACCAAGGTCCCGCTAAGCGACGCCGACATTTCCGATATCGAGGCCTTCTTGCATGCCCTGACCGGAGCAAGCGCAGAAACGCCGCCTATGGGCCGCCCCGACACCGTGCCAAGCGGCTTGCCGGTCGATTAACGTCAGGATGCTTTGAGTAGCTCTCGGATCACAGGCTGCTTGCGCGGCTTGCGATCCAGAGACCGCAGCATCTTTGCCAATTGCTTTTCCTGAACACGGCGCGCCGCCGCCTTGGGCGTAAACCAACGACGGGTGCGCTGTTTGCGTTCTTTCCAATCGCGCTTCAGCTTTTCAACGATCATCGGGTAAACGCGCACGACACAAGGCAAGGGTTTGCCGTTGTCCAACACCTTGTCGTATTTATAGGTCCCGATCATATCGTGGCTAATTCGGCCTTTGATCCCCGCCTCTTCCAAGGCTTCGATCGACGCGGCCTTCCAGGGTTTGGTGTTATCCATTTCCCAACCCTTGGGCACAATCCAGCGCCCCGTTCCGCGCGAGGTAACCATTAACACTTCTAACTTGCCGTCTTTGTCCCATCGCAAGGGCAAAGCAGCGATCTGTTCGCCTTTTTTAGCCATACTCGTCCTCATTCGCGCGTTGAGTACATAACGCCTGATGTTTGACTTTTACAGGCTAAACAGGTGAATTTTTTGTTAACAATGCTGAAATT
>NZ_JBZXVN010000031.1:0-81785 GCF_058892305.1 Pelagimonas sp. | reverse complement strand
TTGGTGGCGCGGCCAACCCCTTGGGCACCACGGCCCGAGTGCATGCCGTAATAACAGCCCATCAGCGCCGCCAAACCGCCAAAGGCACAGCCCTTGACCAGCGATGAGATGATGTCGAGCGCCTCAAGAAAGTCGACGGTGTTTTTCAGGTAGGCGGCGGGGTTAAATCCGAGCGATCCGGTGGCGACAATCCAGCCGCCAAAGATGCCGATGATATCGCCCACGGCGACCAGCAGCGGCACTACAATCAACGCCGCAAGCACGCGCGGCGCCACGAGGTATTTCATCGGATTGGTCGAGAGGGTGACGAGGGCGTCGATTTGTTCGGTGACCTTCATCGTGGCGATTTCAGCGGCGATAGACGAGGTCACCCGCGCCGCGATCATCAACCCAACAAGGACCGGGCCAAGTTCGCGCACCATGCCAATGGCGACGATCTGGGGGACCACGGCCTCGGCGTTGAAACGCGCGCCACCCGAATAGATTTGCAGCGCCAAAGCGGCGCCGGTGAAGATGGCGGTGAGGCCAACAACCGGCAAAGACAGCCAGCCGATATTGAGCAAAGCCAGCGCAAATTCACGCCCGTAAAAGGGCGGGCGGATCATATGGCCAAGAGTTTGAAACGCAAAAATCGCCACCCGGCCAATTGAGGCGAGGGCCTGAAGGGTGGCGCGGCCAAGGGCGCCGAAGGGCTGCAAAAGGATCATGCGGGCAGATAGCGCCGCGCGTAGCGGGCCCCCATCGACGTGAGGATTTCATAGCCGATGGTTCCGGCCCAATTAGCAAGCATATCAACCGGTTGGCGGTCGTTCAAAAGTTCTAGCGCGGTGGGGTCTTCGTCAAGGTCGCTGACATCGACGCCGATCATATCCATCGAAATGCGCCCCAAGACCTTGCAACGGGTGTCGCCCGCCCAAAGCCATGCGTCACCACCCATGGCGCGGATAAGACCATCGGCATAGCCGGCGGCAATGGTGGCCACGCGGGTCGGTTTTTGGGCGGTCCAGGTGTTGGAATAGCCAACGGTTTCGCCGGGCAAAACATCGCGGGTTTGGATCACCGGCACCGAGAGTGTCACCACCGGGCGGGCGTTGGCATAGGGCATGCCACCATACATACCAATGCCGGGGCGGGTGAGGTCAAAGTGGTAGTCTTCGCCAAGCAAAATTCCCCCCGTCGCTGCAAGCGAACGCGGTGCGTCGATCTCATCGGTCATATCGACAAAACTCTGAAGCTGGCGGGCGTTCATGGTGAATTCCGGCTCATCGGGTGTCGCATCCGCACAGGCCAGATGGCTCATCACCAAGGCGGGGCGTTGGGCCAGCGCAATATCGCGCAGGGCGCGCCATTCGGCGTCTTCCATGCCAAGGCGGTTCATGCCGGTATCGAGTTGCAAGCCAAAGCTATGACCGGGCAGGGCCTCGACGTGGCGCAGCATTTGATCAATGGAATTCAACAGAGGCGTCAGATTTGCCTGAGTGATCAGATCGGTGTCGCCGTCCATATGGCCGGAAAACACGAAAATCTCGGGTCCGCTGCCAAGGATATGGCGCAATTGCACGCCTTCTTCGCAGGCGGCGACAAAGAATTGCCGTGCCCCGGCGGCGGCAAGGGCCGGAGCCACCTTGGCCAGACCAAGCCCATAGGCATCGGCCTTGACCACCGCGCCGGTGTCCGATTGCGAGTGAGAAGACAGCGCCTGCCAGTTGTCGCACAGCGCCTTGAGATCGATTGTAAGTTCTGCAACAGCCATGCTCTTGTCTTTGGCAGGTCGCACGGGATGGTCAAGGGGAAATGAACGGATTTGAGCAATCCCGAGGGCGGTGCGCGGGGGCGGGGGCTGGTTGTTTGCGATCCGTTGGCAAATAATGGTTAACACCTGCTGGGCTAGGGTGGTGAACCAAGGAGACAGAGATGAAAGATGCGCTACGCCTTGAGTGGCAGTTGTTTCAACTGGCGATGCGGTTTCTGACCTGTTTGCCGGTGGCGCGTGATGTGGATGGATCGGATGATTTGCGTGTCCGGGCCAACAAGTATTTCCCTTTGGTTGGGGCGCTGGTTGGGGCGGCGGGGGCCGGGGTGTTTTGGCTGGCCTGTTTGTGGTTGCCACAATCGGCGGGTTTGATCCTATCGCTTGCGGCAACGCTCTTGATAACCGGGGCGTTTCACGAAGAGGGGCTTGCCAATGCCGCCGAAGGGCTATGCCGCGGGGCAGGGCGCGTGCAGGTTCTTGAGATGATGGTGCATCCGGGACTTGGGCTTTTTGGGGCTTTGGCGGTGGCATTGACGTTGGCGTTGAAACTGGTTTTGCTGGCACATATGCCGGTGATTTTGGCGGGGGTGGCGCTTGTTCTTGGGCATATGATTGGCATGATGGCGGTGGTCCATGTCATCGCCACAACCCCTTATGCCCATAGCAATGGGTTGCAAGTCGCCGCGCCCTACATCACCGGTGATGGCTATCGGTTTGCGCTGGCCTGTGCGGTTTTGATCCTGTTGGCG
This sequence comes from Pelagimonas sp., assembly GCF_058892305.1. Taxonomy (NCBI): domain Bacteria; kingdom Pseudomonadati; phylum Pseudomonadota; class Alphaproteobacteria; order Rhodobacterales; family Roseobacteraceae; genus Pelagimonas; species Pelagimonas sp. The sequence goes on along the minus strand of NZ_JBZXVN010000031.1, from coordinate 79,283 downwards.
GGAAGCATGCTGTTTGGGCCTTGGCCGACGCTGTTTGTCCTATTGGGCAGCATTGTTTTGGGTCAAGCTTTTCGCAGCGCGATGATGCGCAAATTGGGCGGCTACAACAGCGATTGTCTTGGCGCGGTGATGCAGTTGGGCGAATTGGGTGCCTATCTGGGCCTTGCGGTTTGGTTTTAACCACAAAGCCCGAGGCGCGCGCCAAAAACGCGTGCACGCGTTTTGCAAATTCCATGCATGGAATGTGAGCGCCCGTTTTGACCGTTAGTAATCGTCGCCGCCGCCTTGCCAGGTTTTGGCCAAGTTGCCAAAGCGGGTGAATTGCGCCTCAAAGGACAGTTCAACCGTACCAATTGGGCCGTGACGCTGTTTGCCGATAATCACTTCGGCCTTGGCATGCAGGCGCGACATGCGTTCCTGCCATTCGGCCATGCGATCCAGCTGATCTTCTGAGGGTTTTTCACGTTCCGCATAATATTCTTCGCGGAACACGAACATAACCACGTCGGCATCCTGTTCGATTGATCCCGATTCACGCAGGTCCGAAAGCTGCGGGCGTTTATCGTCGCGGCTTTCCACCTGACGCGAGAGCTGGGACAGGGCGATGACCGGAATGTTGAGCTCTTTGGCGATTGCCTTGAGACCCATGGAGATTTCGCCGATCTCCTGAACCCGGTTATCGGATGTACCGCGCAAGAGCTGGAGATAGTCAACGATAACAAGGTCTAACCCATGGGTCCGTTTCAAACGGCGGGCCCGCGCGGCGACCTGTGAAATCGGCAGGGCGGCGGTGTCGTCGATATAAAGCGGGCAGGCCTCGAGCGTTTTGGCGGCTTCGACGAACTTGCGGAACTCGGCCTCGTCCATGTCACCTTGGCGGATTTTGTGGGACGAAATTTCCGACGCTTCGGCGAGGATACGGCTGGCGAGCTGTTCGGCGCTCATTTCCAAGCTATAAAACGCGACGATGCCGCCATCAACGGTGCCCTCGGTGCCATCGGGGCGGATGCCCTTTTTATAGGCTTTGGCGACGTTAAAGGCGATGTTGGTGGCCAGCGAGGTCTTGCCCATCGACGGACGCCCGGCAAGGATGAGCAAATCCGACGGGTGCAAACCGCCCAATTTGCCGTCCATGTCGATCAACCCGGTGGAGACCCCGGCAAGGCCGCCCTCCCGCTGATAAGCGGCATTGGCGACGTTGACCGCATCGGTGACGGCCTTGAGGAAGGAGACAAAGCCGCTTTCGACTTGGCCCTGTTCGGCCATATTATAAAGCGCTTGCTCGGCTTCGATGATCTGCTCTTTGGGGTTGGAATCGACGTCAACCTTGGCGGCTTTGGATGAGATGTCTTTGCCCAAGCGGATCAAATCGCGGCGCACGGCGAGATCATAAATCATCTGGGCGTATTCACGCACCGCAAAGCTTGAGACCGAAGAGGCGGCGAGACGGGCGAGATAGGCGGGGCCGCCGAGCTCTTTGAGGCCTTCGTCATCTTCCATAAACGCCTTGAGCGTCACCGGAGAGGCGAGGTTATTCTTGGAAATCCGCGCGGCGGCGACTTCGTAGATGCGGGCGTGGACCGGGTCATAGAAATGCGATGCGCCAATGATCGCGGTCACTTTGTCAAAGACTTCGTTGTCGGTCAGAATAGCACCCAAAAGCTGCTGCTCTGCCTCAATCGAATGCGGCATGGTTTCCGCGGCTTCGACCTGAATCCCGGTTGGATTAATGGTTGTGACTTCGTTCATGCGGTCCCCCAACTGCCCCGAATACTGCCCTTGCGCGGTTGGTATCAACATGCGCGGGCGAGGGGAAATTGTATATTTATGTGGATAAGCTGTGGGCCGATCCTCGCGCATTATTTTGCGGTCAGGATCGGCTTTGTGTCAACATATAGTATGACGTCGCGGGCGTCGTGACATGCGTGCCACAGACCGCCCGCCAATCAAAGCGCTATACGTTTGAGACCTGATTTAGGTCTTGTTGGCCTCTTGCCACTCACGCGGGGCATTCAAGAAGGCCTCGACCTGAGCGAGTTTCTCGTCCGAGAAATTGCCCATTTCACGCGCCGCTTCAAGCACATCCCACCATGTGCAGAGGTGATGGAGTTCAACCCCATGATCGCCGAGCGTTTTGATGGTTTCGGGGAAAATCCCATAGTAGAAAATCACCGCCGTATGGGCGCAGGTGGCACCGGTTTCGCGGATCGCATCCACAAAGGAAAGCTTGGAGCCGCCATCGGTGGTGAGGTCTTCGACCAACAACACGCGTTCACCTTCGGTCATGACGCCCTCGATGCGGGCATTGCGGCCATAGCCTTTGGGCTTTTTGCGCACATAGGTCATGGGGAGGGCCATGCGTTCCGCCACCAAAGCCCCAAACGGGATGCCCGCAGTTTCGCCACCCGCAACATTGTCAAAGGCCTCAAACCCGGCGTTGCGCATCACGGTGACGGTGAGAAAATCCATCAAAGTGGTGCGGATACGGGGGAAAGAGATCAGCTTGCGGCAATCAATATAGACCGGCGATGGCAGGCCCGAGGCCAGTTTGAACGGCTCGTCCCCCATGAAATGCACCGCTTCGATTTCCCACAACATGCGGGCGGTCAGCTTGGCCATTTCTTCGGCGGATGGGTAAGATGTAGGGATCATGGCAGCAACTCTCCTATTTGGCCTCGCTTTAGCGCACAACAGAACGGGGCAAAACCCCGGCCTGCCGTCTTCTTTCCAAAAAACGATTGGTGGGATTAAAATCCGTGCACGGATTTTGCCCCCGCCTAGATCAACCGACGCGCCAATGCAGCGGCATCATCGGGTCAAACACGGTCACATCGCCATCGGGCGTGGCGATTTTGTCGGGATAGGTGACGGGCTCGCCCTTGGTCAAAACCATCTGCGCCGCGTTTGGCTCAAGCCCGTAAAAGGCGGGACCATGCAGAGAGGCAAACCCTTCGAGCTTGTCCAAAGCGCCTTCTTGTTCAAAGACTTCGGCGAGAATGCTCATGGTGTTGGTGGCGGTAAAGCAACCGGCACAGCCACAGGCGCTTTCCTTGAGCGGATCCACATGCGGGGCGCTGTCGGTGCCTAGGAAAAAGCTCGGGTCACCGGAGGTGGCGGCCGCGCGCAGGGCTAGGCGGTGTTCTTCGCGTTTGGCGACAGGCAGACAGTAATAATGCGGCTTGATCCCGCCAACCAGAATGGCGTTGCGGTTGATGACCAAATGGTGCGTGGTGATCGTTGCGCCGAGGTTGTCGCCACCGGAGCGAGCATAATCGACCCCTTGTTTGGTGGTGATATGTTCCATGATCACCCGCAGCTCGGGGACCGATGTGCGCAGCGGATCAAGGATGCGGTCGATAAACACCGCCTCGCGATCAAAAATGTCGATATCGGCGTCGACCACTTCGCCATGGACACAGAGCGGCAGGCCGATCTCGGCCATGGTTTCGAGCACCGGGCGGACTTTGTCGAAGTTGGTGACACCGCTGGCGGAATTGGTTGTCGCGCCGGCCGGGTAAAGTTTGACCGCGCTGATCAGACCTTCTTCTTTGGCGCGCTTTACATCCGCCGGATCGGTGTCTTCGGTCAGATAGAGCGTCATCAGGGGCTGAAAATCGCTGCCCTCGGGCAGGGCTGCCATGATCCGGCCCTTGTAGGCGGCGGCGTCATCGCGGGTGACAACCGGCGGGATCAAGTTTGGCATGATGATCGCGCGGCCAAAATGGCGGGCGGTTTCAGGGGCAACGGCGTTCAGCATTGCGCCATCGCGCAGATGCAGGTGCCAGTCATCGGGGCGGCGGAGTGTGATCTGTTGCATGGGGGAGCGCCTAACATGCGACGGGATCGGTTTCTAGTGATTCAGCGTGCCAAATTCTGCGGCAGAGCGGCGCGACGCCGCTTAGGTGTGATCCGCACCCTGATCATCCTCGGCCTCTAGCATGGCCAAACGGCGGCGGAAGCGGGGGGCGTGCATGCGTGACACAACGTTTTGACACAACAGGCGGGCAAGCTCATCACGACCATCAGCATCAAGCCGCGCCAAAAGCCGTCGCAGATAGGGCGGGTGATCGCGGCGCGCGCGCAGCATTTGCGCAAAGGCCAGCCGGTCTAGACGATCCTCGGCCACCGCGGTCAAGAGCGACGGCAAAAGGTCGAGCGCGATCAAGTCGGTTTGCAGCGCGCTCCCCATATAGGGCATGCGGTGGCGGGTGACATTGCGCCGTTCAAACAGTGCGGAATGCATCGCGTCCATTTGTTCACGCGGATCATATAGCACATGAGCATGATGGGCGGCGTCGATCATGTCAGGCCCAAAGCCATAGCGCGAGGTGAAATCGCGGCGGCGTAACTCTGGGAAGCGGTCGTCCCATTCGGTGACGCGCGGATCAAGCGTGGCTTGGGGTTGTAGCACGAGCACGCGGGCGCCGGGCGAGGCGACGGAATAGGCGGCGGCGGCATAGCCACAGGGGCCCGCACCATAAAAGATGACATTTTCGAATTCATCGAAAAACCCGTCGTCAAGCAGTTGATCAAAGAAACCATAGACCCGGTGATCGCGGAACCAGGTGTCGCCGTGACTTAGCACAGAAAGCGAAGACCAGCCGTTGCTGCGCACCATGTCAAAGCCGATCGGCGTGCGTGTGGTCGACAAGGCTTCGATCCCGGACATGGATTCAAAGTTTACCAATAAGGTATCGCCGTCTTCGACAAAAATCCCGGCATGATGTTTGCCGAGCGGCTCAGAAAACCCCCTGTTGTCCCCAATGCTGCGCAGTTGCGCCAGCCATTCGGCGCGCGACAGACGGCTTAGATCCGGGGGGAAACTGGTTTTCTGTTGTGCCATGCCCATAGTCCTCATTGGCGCGGCCCCCCAAATCACGGGTTGGCAACGCAGTATTTGAGGTAAATTTGACCGGTATTTCGGGCGGAAATGTGGTTAAGGCTGGGTTATTTTGGGCTGGTTTTGTGGATCAGTCGGGGCGATTGGCCTTGGCGCGTGTGGCGTGAGCTGCCAAAAACTGGGCCGCATCAAGCGGAACAGGCCGCGCCGGTGGGGTCATCAAAAGCCGGGCAAATAGGGCGCGGTTTGGTTCATCCTGTAACAGGGTTTCAAAGCGCGATTTGCGCCAGGCCACCGCCGTGTCATGCAGGTCAGATAGGGTTGGATCAGCGCCCAGATCAGCGCGCTTTTGGGCGACATTGGGCAGCGATTGGACGGTTTTGTCGGTTTCGCTGCACCAATTGCGTTCGACCCAGTAATCCATGCCAAGCACATGGTCGGAATGAACGGCGCGGCCCCGATCGGCCTTGAGCACATAGCTTTCCATTGCGCCGAGCGGGTAGTGATTGAGTTGGGCCAAGCCATAATTGGGGCGGCCATAGTTGGAAAAAATCCGGCGGTTGCGAAATTGCGCCTCCAACTCGCGCCCCTGGCAATCAAACCAACGCGCGGTGTCGACACGATCCGGGTCGGGATTGCGCGGGCGATGCACACCAAGTTTGCGATAGATGCCGTTGTTTTTATACAGGGTTTTAAACATCGCCGCGCGCCATGGCCAATGCATGATCACCGGCGCGGCCTTGTTGAATTGCTCGGTCACCGGGCGATCGTCAAAATGCACAATGCCGGCATTGCCAAAGAGCCGCCACGTCAAGGTAATGGCGTCGGCATCGGGGAGCGCGGCAATCAAAGCGGGCAGGGTGCGATCCCCGGTATGGATGTTGACGAACTCATCAACGTCCAGCGACAACAGCCAATCGGAGCGTTTGACCACGTCGAGCTTGTCGACCCTTTTCAAGCCGGTGAATTGAATGCCGCCTTTGTCATAGGGGCCATCGTTGCGAATATGGGTGACATGGCCAAGCTGTTCGAGACGGTCCAACATGGCGTCGGTGCCATCGTCACACTCGTTGGAAAGCGCCACCACATGGGTGACGCCACAGGCCAGATGATGGGCCATCCAATCGAGCAAGAAGGCCGCTTCGTTGCGGACACATAGAACAGCGGTGATGTTCATGACGGCTCGCTTTGGGCCGTCGGGTGAAGCAGCAAGGCAGGCATCACCAGCCCTTGCGGAAGGTGACAACCTTGGCTTCTGAGGCCTTGGGGAAATAGGTCAAACCGGCCTTGTGCATGGCGTCAAAGACCTTTTGCACACCCTCTTGGCCAATCCATTGCGGATGCAATTCGATGATGGCGACGCGAATGCCCGTCCAATCGGCGGCCGGGAGCAACATGGCTTCGGCGCCCTCGATGTCACAGACCAAAACATCGGGTTTCAGGTCGTCCAGAACCGGGGCAATGGCGTGTTTCTCGATTTCGACGATGTCTTTGACGGTGTCCGGTTCGGCGTTAAAGTCCATCGACGAGCCGAGAAAGTTTTCGCGGATGTAGAATTCGACCGGGTCCCCAGCCTCGGGCGAGAGGAGGGCATTGCGCACCTCAACGTTTTTGACGTCATTGGCCTCGTGGACCGAATGGATATAGGGGATCAGCGTCGGATTGGCCTCATAGCTGATGACCTTTTCGACCTTTTTCTTGACCGACAACAGGGTCGACATATAGCCAAGCCCGCCGCCGAGTTCCAAAACCTTGTCGCCCTCGCGCACAACGCGCATGACCGCGTCACATTCCTTGCGCTCATAGGTGCCTTCGCGCAAAGCCCCGCGCACACGACCGGTGGTCAGTTGCGGGTGTTTGGGGATTTTCATCCCGCGCGAGCGGATAAAAGGTTTGCGTTCCGTCACAGCACTTCCGTCCATGTCAGGTCTCCAAATCGAGGGCGAGCGCATAGGCCACCCGCTCGGTTTCTGTCAGTTCTAGTTGCAACGCCTGTTGGTACAGGTCTTCAAATTCCGGCATACCGTGCAATTCCGTGGCCTTGGCGAAATGCCACTCCAGACCGCTTGCGTGCCATTTGGCCAGCTCACTATCCGCCATCAGCCGATCATATTCCGCCTGCATCCGGGGCAGGTTGCGTTTGATAGTCAGATCGCGATGCACCGACCAATCCATGCGAATCCAATAGTTTAACCCGATAGAGCGGTCCACATGCAGGGCACGGCCACGTTGACGTTTGATCAGATAGCTTTCGGCGCTCCGCAGGGCGTAGTGGTTCAGCTGGATCAGATCATAGCCGATGTTTTTCTTGGAATTGCGCCAGCCATTCATCAAGGCATCTTTGGTCATGTCCTGACCCGATCCGTTGACCCATTTGACCTTTTTCTCGGCCCCGTCCTCAAGCTTGTTGGGTCGGTGGCAGGAGATTTTCGCATAGGCCCCGGTGTTCTTGAACATGGTCTTGAACCCCCAGACCGTATGCGGCTTGGGGCAGAATTTCGGGGCGCAGGTGTCGAATTGTTCGAGCACAAACTTGTCTTTGAGATGGGTGACGCCGTTGTATCCAAACAATCGCCAGGTCATCGCAACATTGGTGGCATCGGGCACGCGTTCAAAGAAATCGGCCAAAGTGCCGTTGCCACAGCGCACATTGACGAACTCATCCACGTCGATATGCGCAATCCACTCGGCGTTTTTGATCACCGGTTCCTTGAGCGAATTGTCAAGCGCGTGTTGTTGCGGCGAGTTGCCCGACCAATTGTCGTTGTTGCGGTGCTGAACCACGCCCATCTCTTGCAAACGATCAAGGATCTCGGTGGTGCCATCGCTGCAATCATTGGTGTAAACCAAGATGTTATCGAAGCCCATGGCGCGGTGATAGGCGACCCATTCGACGATATAGGGGGCTTCGTTTTTCATGCAGCCGACGATGACATTGCCGCTGGAATTCTTGGGCAATTTGCGCGGTTCAATCGGAGTATAAGGGCCGGCGAGCTCTTCTTCGTTGACCCGGCCCATTTTGTTATGGGGGGCAAAGGTTGAGTTTTGCAGTTTCTCAAAATTCTGGATCGCCTCGGGCGTCATGACGCGGCGCGCGGCTGGCGACAGTTTCGCCTCGATCCCCTGTTCCTGAGGCGGGGTGGGGCTCGGCGTTGTGGTGCCGTTCAGTTCGGCCAGATCGGCGGCTTTGTTGGCCATTTCTTCTTTGGTGGCTTGATTGATGCGCCAGCGGAACGCCATGAGGTATTGCGTGGCGCGAAACCCGCGGGTCGGATCGGCCTCTTGCCAATCGGCTTGTGGCGCATCGGGGGCAAGCAGGTCGGCATCAAGACCGGGATGCAAGGCACAAAGATCGGCAATGTCATCGGCGAAATGATCAGAGAGGGCATGGAGCGAACCCGCAGCAATCGGATCACCGTGCACTTTGATTTCGCCAAGGAATTTGCGCCACAATTGCCGGGGCAGGATGACGTCCTTTTTGGCCAAAAGCCGCAGCGCCGCATCGTTGAAAAGCCGCGAGCGGGTTTGCCAGGCGGCCGAGGGCAGGCCGGGCAAGTCTTCGGGGATCACCTTGCCGATGGTTGTCGAGATGTCAAAAGCGGCGCGCAGCTCTTCGGGGGCTTCGTTGGAGAAAAACCGCGGCATGTCGACGGTGCGAAAGCGCACCGACCCGGCCCCAAAGACATCGTCCCAAAAGTTCTGAAGCCGTTTGAAATCAAGCCAGTAACACGCGCCTTGGATTTCCCCAAACTGCCCGGCCTGTGGGTCGGGTGCGGGGCGGGTGGCAAGGGCGGCGTCCCAAAAACTTGCCCCGTCAAGGCAGTCAAGTTCCTGCTGGAGCGATCCGGTGCGCCCCTCGATCAGCTGACCGGCATAGCGGCGGATCAACAGGCGGGCCGGATCATCAAGATGGGCGACGATGCGAATGTCATCGGACAGCGGTGCCAGAATTGCGCGCAAGCGTTGCAGTTCGGAGGCGGTACATAGGGATGAGCCAAATTGATGCGCCGACAGGATCAGCGTATCGGGGGTATGGCGTTCAACCTCGGCCTGCAATTGGCGCGTCACGTCATCGCGCAACGAGGCCTGTTTTTCACCGGTGATAAAGCCGCGATTATAGCGCAGGCTATCAACGTTTTCGGGGTCAGTGACGGCCAGAAACAGGCGGGTGTGATTGCGTGCGCCCGGGCTTCTGGCATAGAGCACACCCTTGCCAAGCATCTGTTCGCGCTTGGAATCCAAGACACGTTGCAACCTATCGCTGCTGGTGCCGTCGGGGCCGATATGAACGAAAATCTTCATCACGCCGCCCCTCGTGAGGCCCCTTTGGCCCCGCTATTCACGTTCATTTTTCCCCACCATGGTAGGTCCAACCCGAGATGAGTTGACAGCCGTTGGCGCGCATCCTTGGCCGACATCGGCAGTTCCAGATAGCGCGGATCATCGCCAAAGATGTCGCGCAGCATATCGTAATGCCCCTCAATCCAACGCACGCGATCCGCGTCGCTTTCGCCGTAGCCCATCGGCAGGCCGGGGATGGCCCCGGTCGGCAAACGGTCGGTGCCAAGATTGTTCCAGCGCCGCATACTATCCGAGGTTTCAGACGCCGGTCGCCAAGTGGCAACAAAAAGCACATCGGGCCGGGCAAGGCGCATCGCCTTGATCAACGCATAGTCGCATTGCGGCCAAAGCGAGGTATCGCCTTTGAGCACACTGATTTCCGACAAAGCGTCGTAAAGATCGAGGTATTTGAAGGGATCCCCTTCGAAATAGCCGTTGTACAATTGCCGCCCAACAAAGGTGCCGCCAAGCCCCGGTTCACGGGTGTGAATGCGGCGCACCTTGTGATCGGCCACCCGCCAGCCCGCCTTTTCAAGCGCAAAGGCAAAGGAGGTGGTGCCGGTTTTGGGCAGGCCGAGATTGACACATTTCACCCGCTTCATGACGCCAATCCCAGTTCTAGCATCAGCTCATATTCGCCGGGTGGGTAGGGGGGCAGTTCGCGCAAATGGCCATAAAGCCCCGCATAGGTTGGATCGGCCATCAACGCATCGCGTTTTTCGCAATGCAGGCGCACGCATGTGTCATGCAGCGGGCCAATCACCGGATCGGCGCGAAAGGCCTCCATCGCGGTGGTCAGATCGGGCGCATACCGCAAGATCGAGCGATCTTCGAAAGACGGATCATTGCGCTCTTTCCAATAGGTGTCGTCAAAATTGCGGTTCTCTCGGTTAACGTCGCCGCGGTCATTTTTGACCAGATAGCTGTCGAGTGAGCGCAGGGCATAGTGATTGAGCGTCGCAAATTCACGCGCGCCATGGGCGGGGAATTTGCGGATACGGCGCGGGTTGGCCGCCACGAGGAATTTATGCGGCACCGGACGGCCAGCGCCATCGGTCCAGCTTGGCCGTTTGTTTTTCGGAAGTTTCTCGCGGAAAAACGGACGATGCGCGCCGAAATATTGCAGCGGAAAATCGCTTCGGACCAAGGATTTCACCTCAATCGCGGTCTCGCCACACCACAGATCAGGGTTGTGGCTCTGTAGGAACTGTTCGATCACCGGGCGGTCTTCGAAATCTTCCACATCGCAATTGGCAAAGAACTGAAACGTCACCGAAATACAGTGCGGGTTGCCACAGGCGTCGATCAACGCCGGGATCGTGTGGTTGCCGACATGAATGTTGAGGAATTCGTCAACATCCGCCACCCAGACCCAATCGGCGTTTTTAACCACATCCTGCTTGGCGGCGTCTTTGAGCGCCTCCATCTGATAATTGCGCCCCTGCGCCGGGTTCGGCAGATGGGTGACCCCTCCCTGTTCCGCCAAAGCATCCAGCAACACATCGGTGCCATCGGTGCAATCGTTTGAATAGAATAGAAAATCCGTCACACCCAAGAGACGGTTAAAGGCGATCCATTCCAAAAGGAACGGCCCCTCATTCTTGACACAAGTGACGGCCGTTATGCGCATGATCCGCCCCCTTTTTGCAGATACACGCGCGTTATAGCGCATCCTCGCAAATCAGAGGTTACGATCATAGGGCTTGCGCCTAAGTTATATGTCGCGGTCAGGCCATGGGCCTGCGCGTTGATGTTTGGCATGTCTGCTCACCCGCCGTCGTTCCGGGTTTTCCCGGTTTTTATAATGCGAATCATCGCATTCCCCATGCAAGCCGTCAATGCAAAGCCTTCGTTTTCGATGGCTTGTGCGACTTTGGCGCTATTGACCACGCCCGCCCATGCGGGCATCCGAAGGGGGCGAGGGAGGATTTTCATGGGCAATTCATCATCAATTCCGGCATCCATTGACGAGGTGCAAAGCCAGCTAGCCAGCACCGGCTATGTTTGCGGGCGCGCCTTGGCGACGGTTGTGTTCTTGTCACTGCGCCTTGGACGGCCCTTGTTCCTTGAGGGCGAGGCCGGGGTGGGCAAAACCGAAATTGCCAAGGCATTGGCCTTGATGTTGAACCGCAAGTTGATCCGGTTGCAATGTTACGAGGGGCTTGATGCCTCTTCGGCGGTCTATGAATGGAACTTTCCGGCGCAAATGATCGCCATCCGCACCGCCGAAGCACAGGGTGGGGCCGATCGCGGGTCTTTGCAGACCGAATTGTTTTCCAAAGACTTTCTGATCGAACGCCCGCTTCTTGAGGCCATGCGCCCCGATGAAAACGGCGCGCCGATCCTGTTGATTGATGAACTTGACCGGACGGATGAGCCGTTTGAGGCCTTTCTTCTCGAAGCCCTGTCGGATTTTCAGGTTACAATCCCGGAAATCGGCACGATCAAGGCCCCCGAGCCGCCCATCGTGATTTTGACATCCAACCGGACCCGCGAAGTGCATGATGCGCTGAAACGGCGCTGTTTGTATCACTGGGTGGATTACCCGGACTTTGAGCGCGAAGTCGAAATTCTAACCGCGCGCGCCCCCGAAGTGGCAGAAAACCTGTCGCGTGAAATCGTCAGCTTTGTGCAAAAGCTGCGCACCGAAGACCTGTTCAAGAAACCGGGCGTCGCGGAAACGATTGACTGGGCGAAATGCCTCTTGGCCTTGGATGTGGTCAACCTGTCACCAGAAATGATCAGCGACACCTTGGGCGCGATCCTGAAGTATCAGGACGACATCTCGAAAATCCAAGGGTCGGAAGCCAAACGGATTTTGGACGAAGCAAGTGCGGCGCTAGAACCGGCGTGATGTTGGTCGTGATGCGACATAGGATCGGGGATGGGGGCCGCGCCCCCATGGTGGGTGATGGCTGAATATATCCCTTTGGAATTGCCGGATAATCCGCGACTTGCGCAGAATATTATCCATTTCGCGCGGGCGCTGCGGCGGGCCGGTCTGCCAATTGGACCGGGGCGGGTGATTGATGCGATCCGCGCCGTGGAAGCCGCCGGTTTTTCGGATCGGATGGATTTTTACTGGACGTTGCATGCCTGTTTTGTAAATCGCCCCGAACACCGGGTCATTTATGCGCAGGTTTTCCGGCTCTATTGGCGCGATCCGCGATACCTCGAACATATGATGTCGATGATGTTGCCAGCGGTGCGCGGTGTGCAGGAAGAAAAGCTTGCGCAATCGGGTGAAAAACGCGCGGCGCAGGCGTTGCTGGGCGATGAGATGCCCGATATTCCCGAGGGTGAGCAGGAAGAGGACGGCACCGAGATCGAGGTCGACGCCTCGATGACGATCAGCACCGAGGAAAAGCTCAAATCACTCGACTTTGAACAGATGTCGACCGAGGAGGTCGCGCAAGCCAAACGGATGTTGGCGCGGCTGACCTTGCCGGTGAAACCCTTTGCCTCGCGGCGTTCCATCGCGGCCAAACGCGGTTTGCGCACGGATTATCGCAAGACCATGCGCAACGCCTTGCGTCAGGGCGGCGAGATTCACAGCATTTCTCATGCCAAACCGCGTTTGCGTTGGCCCAATTTGGTGGTGCTTTGCGATATTTCCGGCTCGATGAGCCAATATAGCCGCATGGTTCTGCATTTCCTGCATGCTGTCGCTAATGAAAAAGGCGCAGGTTGGGCCAAAGTCCACGCCTTTACCTTTGGCACGCGGTTGACGAATATCACCCGCCATCTGGCGACGCGCGATGTCGATGCAGCGCTGAAATCCGCCGGGGCCGAGGCTCAGGATTGGGAAGGCGGCACGCGGATTGGCGATTGCATTCATGAATTCAACCGCGATTGGTCGCGTCGGGTGATGGGGCAGGGGGCCGTTGTTTTGTTGATCACGGATGGTTTGGACCGTGGTGAGCCAGCGGATTTGGCGCATGAAATGCAACGCCTGCAATTGTCGTCGCGGCGCTTGATCTGGCTTAACCCGTTATTGCGGTGGGATGAATTTGCGCCCAAGGCCTCGGGCATTCGCACCATGTTACCGCGTGTTGATAGTTTCCGGGCCGGGCATTCGATCCAATCGCTTGAGGATCTAGCAGCGGTGATTTCGAGCCATGACGATGCCGGAGAAAAGGCGCGCTTGATGGCACTGCTGTAACCAGCGGGATCGCGTGTTGCCGAGGTCAGAAGTGAGACGGTTTTAAAAACCTCTTTTGGCCAAGATATTGTGCCGACCTTTGGGCGGAGTGAGTGCACTTTTGCCGCGCGATCCTCTCAGTCCGATTTGCGCGTGTCACAAATACCTCAAACAACAAAGCGCCAGATAGCAAAAAGGCTTAGGGCCATAACCCAATCCACCACGGCGCAGAATGGAATGTACCAGCGTGGAACATCGGTATCCAAAATGTTGTGATGCAGCAAATCCCAAAACCCATGCAAGGCAAGCGCTGCGACAATGAAGCCAGGAAAACCATTCAATCCGAGCCATGCGGCTGCGGAAAACCCAAGTGCGCCAAGCAACTCAACGAAAATGGTGTGAAGGCGTCCATCCTTGAACGCATACCCGATGTAGATTCCCGCAATGAGAACCAATGTAATTGCTGCCAATTGATACGAAAGTTCAGCTGGAAGGACAAAATGAACAGGCAAGGGCAATATGCCCAGCACAGCGCCTGATCTCAAAGGCAAGCGGGCAATGATGTGAGGCGTTTCGTCCATAGTTGACAATCGTATACTGCGCTTCATTGGTCAATAAGCGGTTAGAGCCGCCAAGCGCTGGGAACAGGCGGTGCGGCGGGTCTGATATCTGACATTGAAATGGAATTCGACTTTTGCAGATGATTTCTCAACCGGGTTAGGCTGTGACTGTGTGGCAGCACTCTCTCCTTTGAAGAGAATGCTGCCAGCATACCCCCAAGTCCGGGCTTGGGATTATGTCATCATTTCCTTGGTCGCGCTGAGTGTCACATCGGGGTAGTCGCGCTCGATGCGGTCAATGTCCCATTGCAAACGTGTCAGGTAAACGACGTCGCCGTCATTGTCATAGCTGATGTGCTGTTTGTTGGCGTTGACGAATTTGTCAACGGCATCCTGTTCGCCATGCACCCAACGGGCGCTGGTGAATTGCGATGCATCAAAACGCACCGGAAGGCCGTATTCCATTTCAATCCGACTGCCGAGCACTTCGAATTGCAGTGCCCCAACAACCCCAACAATAAAGCCCGAGCCGATCATTGGTTTGAACACCTTGGCGGCCCCTTCTTCGGCGAATTGCATGAGCGCCTTTTCGAGGTGTTTGGATTTCAGCGGATCACCGGCGCGCACCCCTTGCAACAATTCCGGCGCAAAACTTGGGATGCCCGTGACCTTGATGGCTTCGCCTTCGGTCAAAGTATCGCCAATGCGCAGCTGGCCGTGGTTGGGAATACCGATGATGTCACCGGCCCATGCCTCTTCGGCCAATTCGCGGTCGGCGGCCAAAAACAGCACCGGATTGGAAATCGCCATCGGTTTCTTGGTGCGCACATGGGTGAGTTTCATGCCGCGTTTGAAATGGCCAGACGCCAGACGCACAAAGGCAACGCGATCGCGGTGCTTTGGATCCATATTGGCCTGAACCTTGAACACGAAGCCGGCGACTTTCTTTTCTTCGGGGGCAACGCTACGCGGGCTGGCCGATTGAATTTGCGGTTCCGGCCCATAGGCGCTGATGCCATCCATGAGCTCTTTGACGCCAAAGCTGTTGATGGCGGAGCCGAACCAAATCGGGGTCATATGCCCCTCAAGAACCGATTGCGGATCGAGCTTTGGCAAAAGCTCCTTGGCCATCTCAACCTCTTCGCGCAGCTGTTCGAGCAAGGCTTCGGGAATGTGTTTCTCCAGCTCAGGGTCATCTAGCCCGTTGATCTGAATGGTTTCGGCAACCACGTTTCGATCGGCGCGATCCATGAGTTCAAGCCGGTCATTGAGCATGTCATAACAGCCCAAGAAATCGCGGCCCATACCGATGGGCCAGCTTGCCGGGGTGACGTCAATCGCCAGATTTTCTTGAATTTCATCAATAATATCAAACGTGTCCCGCGCCTCGCGGTCCATTTTGTTACAGAAGGTCAGGATCGGAAGGTCGCGCAAACGACAAACCTCGAACAATTTACGTGTCTGGCTTTCTACGCCTTTGGCGCCGTCGATCACCATGACGGCCGCATCGACCGCCGTCAGGGTGCGATAGGTGTCTTCGGAGAAATCCGAGTGGCCAGGCGTATCCACGAGGTTGAAGCGAAACGTACCGAAATCAAAAGACATCGCCGAGGCCGAAACCGAGATGCCGCGGTCTTTCTCCATCTGCATAAAGTCAGACCGGGTGCGTCGCGCTTCGCCTTTGGCCCGAACCTGACCCGCCATTTGAATAGCGCCGCCATAAAGGAGGAACTTTTCGGTCAAAGTGGTTTTCCCGGCATCCGGATGCGAGATGATCGCAAAGGTGCGACGGCGCGCAATCTCGGGCGGGAGTTCGGGGCGGTTTGAGGCGGTATCTAACATGCGCGTGCGATAGCGCGAATTGAGCGCGGGGGCAATGCGTGCCGCGGGATGCGGCGCGCGATGTAAAAGATGTATGCGAATTGTGTGAATCGCCTTAAGGTGGATTCTACGACTTTCTTTTCAGCTTTTGATTGGAGATTTCCATGCCAAGACGTGTCTATGCCGGGTATTTAGCCAGTTTGTCAGTTTTACTCACCTCTTCGGCGGTGGCCCAAGAGGGGCGGCCGGAATTTCAACCCATCCCAGAGAGATTTGGCTATTTTCAAGAAAATGAACGCTTGTGGGACAGTATCGTCGCGGGAGAGATGGGGGTGTCGCGCGCCCATGCGTGGCGGTTGTTTGCCGGGATGAATCAACCGCTTGAGCCGGGAACCCCGAATTCTTGGCCCATCTGGTTTAGCTGGCCCACGTCGGCGCAGGCGTTTGCCGTTGGCGGCGCTCACAGCGAGGCGGTTTCCTCGATCCGGGTGTCCCCGCAAATCAAGGAGATCCACAAAGCCCGATCAGCCGGTGCAGATATTCCCGTCAACACCAAAGGCCCGAGCTATCCGGTGCCGGATGCGGTCAAATCTATGTACCCGACGGCGATCAAAACCGATGGCTCGGTCAAGGATGGCGCGTTTTTTGTCAACAACGGTGACATCATGATCGCGGTTGAATCGCTATCGCCCGAAGGGTTCGGGCAAATTCGCGATCAAGGGCTGTATCAGGCTTCGGTTCTAGAGGGCCTCTGGAAGGATGGTGAAAGCATTGATTTGACCGATCGCTATGTGTCGACCAAACACATGTATTGGCCGGTCAAAAAGGACGGGCTGACCGCCTTGCCATGGTGGGACAACAATTATTCGCCGATGTACAATGACTATGTCGGCTATGAAAACTGGGGCACGGTTGTTGCGATTGACCCCGGTGGTGATGCGGTTGGGGATTGGGTCACGGTTGACTATCTGCACGGCGTTCAAAACCATGATGGCAGCGCGATGGAAACGCGCCGCGCAACGGGGCAAGCGGTTGGGTTGGATCGGTTTTATCATCATCAGGTGACGGATGCGGATTGGGGTATCTTTACCGATGCGGACAAGGCGATCCTGTCGCAAGCGAGCTATTGGCTTTATGATGAGCCCTTTGAACCGGGGGATTACCTTGTCGAGGTTGCCATGCATATTGTCACCAAAGAGGTGCCAACATGGACATTGCAAAGCTTTTGGTGGTCGGGCCGTTCAGATGAGGGACCCTATTCTTGGGATCGCCCGGAAATGGAGGCCGAGGGGCCGTGGGATCAATATCTTTTGACCGAGGCAAATGCCTTTGATCCGGGGCCGGATGGCGAACTGCCGATCGCGGTTAATCCCTATATCGAAGGGGTCATTCACCCCATTCGCACCAATTGCCGTAACTGCCATGTGCGGGCCGGATATACGCCCAAGGACGCCCCAAACAAGACCGGGTATTCATCCCCGAACTGCCCCGATTTATTGGCACCACTGATGCCAAATGATGCCTGTTTCAAGGGGGTGACGCTATCCGATTTTGCCTGGATCATTCCGGATCGAGCGCAATAAACGTATAAATATCATAGTTATGGCAGTCGGGTGTTTCTATTCCGACTGCCATTTTTCGAGACTAGTTTTTGTAAAGCCCGTTGATTTCTTCGGCGCGACCAGCGGCAATCAAATGGTCAAGGCTGGATTGAATCGTCGCGATGGTTGCGTCATCCACGTCGAGATTGCAGGCCAAGCCAGTCATCGTGGATTGCACCACATAGACCTCTTCAAGATCGGGGTCGTTTTCCTGCTGAAGGCGGTTGCGGAACGTCACCCAAAGATCAACCCGACCGGCCTTGAGCTTCTTGGGGTTCAGCTCTTCTTTGGGGGCGGACACGATATTCATACCCTCAGCCTTGAGAATATCCTCGGTCACGTCGCCATTATAGGTGCCGATGGACAAGGTACGCGCATCGTCAAGCGAGGTGATCACATGGCCATCGGATTTGCGGCCCACAAGGATAATGTGGTTTTCATCAAGGGGCGTGACCCATTTGAATTTGGGTTTGCGTTCATCGGTGACAGAGGTCGAAAACACGCAGGTATTGGCGGTATTCTGAGCGGTTGAAAAGGCGCGGGCCCAGGGTTGAACCTCCATCGCATAGGCGACGTTGGCGGCATCCAAGGCTTCACGAATAAGATCGGTTGCTGAGCCAACGATCTCCCCGTTTTCGGTATAATTGTAAGGCGGAAATTCTTCGGTCAAAAGGGTTAAAGGCGCCTTCGCGAAAGCCATTGTGGCACTGCTGACAAGGGCGGCGGCGCACAGTAGGGATTTGAAAGAGATCATGTGTTGGGTCCGGTTGAAAAGGATAGGAAAACCGAGGATACCAAACAGGTCCTAACCGGGGTTTAATCAAAAAATTACAATAAATAACAATATGTTATCCCGTTGCCTTTTCGACGGGTAGTGCCGCAGGTCGACGGCATCGGAGCAAGGCAGAAGAGGCATCGCCTCGTTCAGTTTTTGCCAAAATGGAAGCTATAAAATCTTAGGTAGGTAGGTGATCCAATGTGCCAGCCACGCCAACTCACCAGGAAGGAGACCGGCGAGTTGGAGCAATGGGCCCGCCAGATGCGCCAGCAAAGCCCCGGCGATCCCTTTGATGATAAGCTTGCGCCCTTCGCTTATCGTGTCTTTTGATAGGTCTCTTGCGAGAACAAAAGTCTTGTGAGCAATGCTCAGAAGGAGGTCTTTGGAGGCCAAGTAGCCAACCATGGTTGCGTCGTCCAAATATTCGCGAATGCGTTGGAAAAGGGATGGATCAAAGTGGTCTGGGTCACTTTCCAACGCGTCCGCCGCATGTTCAAAGATCGCTTCGATGTCTTCGCGCTTGGCTTCAAAGACCGGTTCGGTTTCCGCCTCGGCTTGGCGGAACTCTTGCCAAAGCGGCAGGTTGGCAGAGATCAAAGAGGCGCGCAGCAAGGCGGCCTCGAGATGCCCGAGTTTTTCGGGCGCGATGTCTTCTAGGATGGGCTTTTCACGGGTGAATTGCAGGGAAAGCGCCTGAACGCCGGTGCCAAAGCGGATTTGATCCAGTTGGTTTATTGATGTTGGCAGGCGTTTCAGGAACCTTTCGACGCCTTTGGAGAGCATCGGGGCCTGATTGTCGAGATTGCCAAAGTTTTGCAGATCATCGACGGCGTCCTGAAGGTCTTCGAATAGCCCCTCAAGAGTTTGCTGATCTATCTCGCCAAGTTTTGGCGGGGCAAGTTGTGGTACATCGAGTGACAGAGTGTTGGCATCGGAGCCGACCGTGTGACCGATTGGGGAGGCGGGCAGGGCCGGGAGTGCGGTGTCTTGTGGTTCGGTACTTGGGCTTAACCAACTTGCAGGCATGGGAAGGCGCGATGGGAGGATGGTATTGGCGTCGCCAAGAAGGCCTTCGTAGTAGCGTTTGTCGAGATACTTGGCTTTGCTGAGGTCAGTGCCGCGGACGTCCCAACCGTTGCGATATGTTTGTGGAAAGACAGTGCCATCGAGTGTCGACCCGCGCAAATCTATGTCGGTCCAATTCCAAGTGCCAAGAGTAACGAATGTGAGATTGGCGTTTTGAAAGTTTGTTTGGTGAGCCCTTGTTGTCGAATGTTCCACATTTTCTAAATCTGCCTTGTGAAAATTTGCGTAGGAGATGTCCGCGATTAGAAATCTGGAATTGCGTAAATTTGAACCCGAGAAATCGGCGTAGTGGAGGATGACGTTAACCCAAAGGCTCGACCTTAAATTTGACTGACGCAGGTCAATGCCAGACAAATCAAATGGGTCCGCCAATAGGTAGTCGTCCTGAATGCCGGTAAGCTCTTCAAAGATGTTCACACGCGACAAATCCGGCACAAAATCATCGCTTTGACG
Source organism: Pelagimonas sp. (assembly GCF_058892305.1). Taxonomy (NCBI): domain Bacteria; kingdom Pseudomonadati; phylum Pseudomonadota; class Alphaproteobacteria; order Rhodobacterales; family Roseobacteraceae; genus Pelagimonas; species Pelagimonas sp. The sequence continues at coordinate 59,662 of NZ_JBZXVN010000031.1, read as the reverse complement.
TCGAGCATTCCAGGCCTCAACACCTTCTTTTAACCATTCGATATGCTGTGGGTTTGCCATTGCGTCTTCACTCATTACCTAAAGGTGAAGACAGCATAGACGCCAAATGGCGTCAAGCCTCAGCCAAGGGTTACCCCGTCGAAGATTTCCGCAAAAGATCGGCGACATCGGGGCGGGTCAGGAGGGTTTCTTGGACCTCCAATTCGCCAAATCCAGAGCGGCGGTGACCGGGGATCAGCTCCCCCAATTTGTCGCTCATATCATCGGGTAGGGCGGCACCGGTTCGGGTGTCGACCAACATGCTTTCGGCGGCGATGCCTTCGGCGTAGATGATTTGATGGCTGTCAAACAGCATCTGGTAATAGTCGATAAAGCCGCCAGTGACCGGCATAACCGTGATGTCATTCACCAAGTGACGGGCACGCACCAGAATTTCGGAGCGACCGGCCCCAATTTCATCGCTGCGTTGATAGATAAACAGCCGGTGATCCGGACAGACCAAGAGATCACGGGTGTTGTTGAGCGTGCCTTCGCGGATCAGGATCGGGGTAAAGGCCCCAACCGCGCGGGCGGTGTGATGACCCAGCCAACGGATTTCTTGCGGACCATCATCGCGGGTTAAAACCCGGTCGCCAACGGCAAGGTCTTCGACCGGGCGTTGCGCGCCATTGGCCATGGTGATCATCGTGCCGGCGGTAAAGGACACACAGGCAACCTGTGCAAAGCGTTGCAGGGCGTTGTCGGAATTGACGCCGACCAGAACATATTCGGCATTTGGGGTCATTTCCCCCAAGGGCAGCGTATAGATTTGGGCGACATTGCCGTCCTCATCGACTTCCACCAGAACAAGGCATTCGACGGTCTCGCCGCTTGGCGACATGAAGGTGACACAGCAATCGAGATGTAGATCAGCACCGGGTAGGCCCATGTCGGTGTCAGACGCGATTTGAAACGGTGGGTTGCCGCCGGTCTGCACCCGCATCCGCACGGTCGCGGCCAAGGGCGAGAGGCGATAGACATCATCCGGCACAAGCTCATCCGCAAAGGAGAGGGAATCCCCCAGATTGGCCCCGTTGATCACGCGGATCATCTCGGCACGGTACACATGCAGGGTTTGAGCGGAGCGGTTGGTCTGGTTCGTACTCATGACACCTCGTGACAGGAAGCCCGGCTAGATAAACAAGAAACGAATCCCGGGCGGCTGTTGCATCTTGCATTGTATGATACCTGATTGTGGCATCAAATAGCCGTTGATCCGACCTTTTGTCGGCTGACGCGAAACAACGGCCCGGAGGTGGGCCATACGAACAGGAGAGATCATGGATCTGGGGATTGCAGGAAAACGCGCATTGGTTTGCGCATCAAGCAAGGGTTTGGGTCGAGGATGTGCCGAAGCCTTGGCGCAGGCCGGTGTCGAGCTGGTGATGAATGCCCGCGGGGCCGAAGCGCTTGAGGCGACGGCGCAAGAGATCCGCGACACCTATGGGGTCAAGGTGACCACGGTTGCGGCCGATATCGTGTCGGAAGAAGGGCGTGCCAAAGTTTTGGAAGTCGCGGGTGACGTGGATATTCTTGTCACCAACGCCGGTGGTCCGCCTCCGGGATTGTGGTCCGATTGGGGTCGCGATGAGTTCCTTGCCGCCTTGGATGCCAATATGTTGACGCCGATTGCTTTGATGACGGAACTGATGCCGAAAATGGCCGCCAAGGGCTGGGGCCGGGTGGTCAATATCACCTCGCAATCGGTCAAAGCGCCGATCCCGCAATTGGGCTTGTCGAATGCTGCGCGCACCGGGTTGACCGGTTACGTGGCTGGCACCGCGCGTCAGGTTGCGCCAGAGGGGGTTATTGTGAACAACCTTTTGCCGGGTATTCACGCTACTGATCGCGCGATTTCGCTTGATACCGGTGTTGCCGATGCACAGGGCATTTCGATCGAAGAAGCCGCCGATCAACGCGCGGCCACCATTCCGGCACGCCGCTATGGCACGCGTCAGGAATTTGGCGCGATGTGCGCGTTCCTGAGTTCGCAACACGCGGGCTTTATCGTGGGGCAGAACATCCTGCTCGACGGTGGCGCGACCAACGCAACACTTTAACCGAGAGCCCCAAAATCCATGCATGGATTTTGCAAATTCCGTGCACGGAATTTTGGGGCACCCAGACGACATGTAAGAGGTAGACATGGCACGAGGACCAGACGGACAGGGTGGCGGCGCGGGGTTCTCGCTTGCGGATCAGTTATTTAATGAACAAAGCATCGGTGATCTGGCTGCGGAATATGGCCAGTTACCGGGCTTTGATGGCGATGATTTTGCCAGCGAAGTCTTGGCGGGGTTTGGTGATCTTGGCCTTTTGGAACGGCTGGATTGGATTGCGACCTGTGTTGAAAACCGCCTGCCAACGGATTTCCCGGCCATGGTCGAGGCATTGCGCGCCGCGATGCCGCCAGAGCTTGACCCCAGTCAAACCGACGATGACTTTGGCCGTTTCATCCACGCGGTGCCGGGCATTTTGGCGGTGCGTCACGGGGTGGAAGATCATCGCGACCTTGCGCTCGATCTCATCTATGACGCGACCAAGCGGTTTTCGATGGAGTTTTACATTCGCCCTTTCCTGAACCGTTGGCCCGACGACACTCTGGCGCGGTTGGATGCGTGGTGTGGCGACGACAACTACCATGTTCGCCGCCTTGTGTCCGAAGGAACTCGACCCCGTCTGCCGTGGGCGCGCAATATCGACATCGCCCCGGATGTGCCGTTGCGGTTTCTGGAGCGTTTGCACAGCGATCCAACCCGCTATGTCACCCGCTCTGTCGCCAACCATATGAACGACCTGTCAAAAGTGATGCCAGAGGAGGTTGTGGCGCGTCTGTCGTCTTGGCAGAACACGCAAGAGCAAACGCCCAAGGAGCTAGCTTGGATGACCAAACACGCGCTGCGCACGGCGGTCAAACGCGGCGAGCGTGGGGCGCTGGATTTGCTGGGCTACCGGGCCGGGGATGTGGCGGCGACCCTCGCGATCAAAACCCCAAAGGTAACAATCGGAGAGCCGTTGGAGTTTGATGTGACACTGACCAGCCCAGAGTCCTTGCCGGTGATGGTTGACTATCGTTTGCGCTTTGCCCGCCCTTCGGGAGAGGCGGAGAAAGTCTTTAAGCTCAAGACGGCAAAGCTGGCCAAAGGCTCGCCGCTCACTCTGACAAAAACCCATAAACTCAAGGGCAATGCCAGCACCTTTACCCTGCATCCCGGCGCACATGGGATCACGGTTCAGGTCAACGGCCAAGACGTTGCCAGCGGTGGTTTTGAGCTATTGGCGCAAGATTAGCGCCACTTATGTGCGCGTGTCGACCTTAGAGCGCCCAACCTTAAACTTGAAACACGAATACCCTGCCATGCCTTCGGCACTCTCGGGACATTCGTGTCTCATGATGATTCAGGTTAACGGTCGGACGCTTTAGTCCAACGCTTTTCCAATTTTTGAATGGCTTTGATCCGATCGCCGGGTTTGGGGTGGGACATGAACCACGCCGGAACCGGTTGCGACGTCTCGGCGCTCCAATGTTCGAGCTTTTCAAAAAGCGAGGTCAGAGGCGCGGTTCCAATCCCGGCTTTGGTGAGCAAGGCCGCCGCGTATTCATCGGCCTCGAACTCGTCGGCACGGGACAATCCGGCGCGGTGCAAGCTCATGATCCGATCCGCGACCCAGTCACCAAAACCAAAGGTATAGCGGTTCAAGACCATCGCCAAAACGCTGCGCATGGCGTTTTGACCAAAGAAGTCATTCATCCGGGTTTTCGCATGACCAAGGGCCACATGGCCAAGTTCATGGGCGATCACCGATGTCAATTCCTCGGCGCTGACCTCGCCCTTGATATGGCGATCTAGAAACCCACGGGTGATAAAAATGCGCCCGTCATGAGTGGCCAAGCAGTTGATTTGCGGCACTTCGTAAACGTGCACCTTGATCCGCGCCACCTCGAGCGCGGCGGCGAGTTGGTCGAGCAAGGGCGCAAGGCTAGGCGCGGCCAGAATCGTTGATTTGGCGTCTAATTCCCGCGCACTGCGCCAAGCGGAAAACCGGAACATGATGTATCCGTAGACCATCGCCAAAAGGAGGGGGGTAAGCTTTAGCATAGGGGGAATATGGGGCCATGGACCGGCAAGGGCAATGCGTGGCGTTTGGCCAATTTGCGCACGGGTGTCAAAACCGGCGGCCGAGCCGCTGTTTTGAAGGAAAGACTGCGGCGACCGCAGTCGCCGAAATTCAACCGGACAACCCGCGTCACCGAACACAATATCTTCGAAAACAACAAAGGCCCCAACCAAACGGTTGAGGCCAATATATTGTTTCTATTGGGTGTTTTTTCTACGGAACACGCCACCTTTGATGGTTTTGTCGCTTAAGCGAAATACCCGGAAAATGCGTCGCGGCTGATCTGAGATAGCTCGTCTAGCGGGGCTTCGGAGCTTCCGAATTTGACCGTATCGCCGGTGAATTTGCCAACCGATGTGATTGGAACCCCGGCTTGGCCAGCGGCCAGCATCAACGCTTCGGCCTGATCAAAGTTGCAGGCGACCAAATAGCGGCCCTGATCTTCGCCAAACAGCTGCGCTGTGTCGTCGGTGTCGAGCTGAACGCCAACGCCCGAGGCTTCGGCCATTTCAAAGGCCGCCAGCGCCAGACCGCCATCCGAGAGGTCAGAGCAGCATTTGATCAGCGCGCGTTGGTCGCGGATGAAATCGCCGTTGCGCCGTTCCGCCGCCAGATCAACGGCGGGTGCGTCGCCGTCTTCGCGGTTGAAGACCTCGGCGAGAAGGGCGGATTGGCCCAGATGCCCTTCGGTTTCGCCAATCAACAGGGCGACATGGCCGTCGCGGGCATAGTCAAGGATCGGCTCTTCGTCGGCGGCAATCAGGCCAACGGCACCGATGGTTGGTGTTGGCAAAATGCCCTGACCGTCGGTTTCATTATAGAGCGAGACGTTGCCCGACACGATCGGCATATCCAGCGCGATACAGGCCTGACCGATGCCGTCTAAAGCGCCAACAAACTGGCCCATGATCTCAGGCTTTTCGGGATTGCCGAAGTTCAGGTTGTCGGTGGTCGCCAAGGGTTTTGCCCCGGTCGCGCAGAGATTGCGGAAGGCTTCTGCAACGGCTTGCTTGCCGCCCTCAACCGGATTTGCCTTGACATAACGGGGGGTTACGTCGCTGGTAAAGGCCAGTTGTTTGTCGGTGCCATGCACGCGGATCACGCCCGCGCCATAACCCGGAACGCGGACCGTGTCGGCCATCACTTGGCTGTCGTACTGCTGGTAAACCCATTCGCGGCTGGAATAGTTGGTCGAGCCGATCAGCGCCTTGAGCGCGTCGATGCCATCAATCTGGGGCACGTCTTCGAGCGGGTCCGCCGCCGGAGTGGCCACCCACGGGCGGTCATATTCGGGCGCGGTTGAGGAGAGTTTTGACAGCTCCATGTCGGCTTTGACTTCACCGTTGTGCACGATGAGGAAGCGGTCTTCGGCCAGTGTTTCACCGACGACGGCAAAATCGAGATCCCATTTGACAAAGACGGCGCGGGCTTCGGCCTCTTTCGCCGGATCCAGAACCATCAGCATCCGTTCTTGGGATTCCGACAGCATCATTTCATAGGCGGTCATGTTCTCTTCGCGCTGGGGCACGTTTTCGAGATCAAGACGCACACCTAGTTTGCCCTTGTCGCCCATTTCAACGGCGGAGCAAGTGAGGCCCGCGGCCCCCATATCCTGGATCGAAATCACCGCGCCGGTCTGCATCAGCTCAAGCGTGGCTTCCATCAGGCGTTTTTCGGTGAACGGGTCGCCGACCTGAACGGTGGGGCGTTTTTCTTCAATGGAATCATCGAATTCCGCCGATGCCATCGTGGCGCCACCAACACCGTCACGGCCGGTTTTCGCACCGAGGTAGACAACCGGGCGGCCAACACCAGAGGCGGCGGAGTAGAAGATTTTGTCGGCATCCGCGAGGCCCGCCGCGAAGGCGTTGACAAGGCAGTTGCCATTATAGGCGGGGTGAAAGCGCACTTCGCCGCCAACGGTCGGAACACCAAAGGCGTTGCCGTAGCCGCCAACACCTTCGACCACACCATGTACAAGCTGGCGGGTTTTGGGGTGATCTTTTTCACCAAAAGAGAGCGCGTTCATCGCCGCGATCGGGCGGGCACCCATTGTAAAGACGTCACGCAGAATGCCGCCAACACCGGTGGCCGCACCTTGGTAGGGTTCGATATACGACGGGTGGTTGTGGCTTTCCATTTTGAAAACAACAGCTTGGCCATCGCCAATATCAACCACACCGGCGTTTTCACCGGGGCCACAGATGACCTGAGGGCCATCAACAGGCAGCTTTTTGAGGTGCAGTTTTGAGGATTTATAAGAGCAATGTTCGTTCCACATCGCGCTGAAAATACCAAGTTCCGTGAAGGTGGGTTCGCGGCCCATGATCTCTAGAATGCGGTCATATTCTTCGGCGTTGATCCCGTGGGATTCAATCAGCTCTGTGGTGATGGCCGGTTCGGTCATGGGGGTCCCCTAATATCGTAGTGGCAGGCGTTGCGCGCTCTTTACGACAAGCATCGGCAAAGGGGAAGGGGGAAGCTCAGAGGGGGCGGCAGGGAGGGGGTTAAGAGAGCGTGCGGTGACGGTAATGCGGCGGTCGGGTTTTGGGCAACGGGGGAATTTGGACAAAACCGCGGGCGTTTGGGGGAGATTGGGCAGCGGTTTTTGGGTCGAGGTCGGATGTGGAGACAGGCAATCCGTAGGATTCTGGTCGAGTTTGGCGGAGATTGGTCAAAGGGCGAGGACGCGGTGGCCAAGCCGAGCAGCTTTTGGATTAAAAGCGGTTAGGACAGGTTAATGGCGGCATGTTGGTGGGGCTGGGCAAGTGGGGCACCCCACTTTGCCTAGGGAAAGCCGTCACGCCGTCCGTGCCATTTCCTACCCGGTGATCAATGGCGAGTTTGGGCGAGTTTGCGGACGGACGCGTGCCCGGCAGCGTCGTGACCTTAGCGCAGGATGGTGTCAGGGCGGGCGGTGTTGCGTTGGTCAAGCGTGAGAACGGTGGGCGCGACAATCGGGGTTTTGTCATCATGAAAGAAGGGGGTGATTTTGCCTTTCCCGGACAGGGCGGTTTTCGCTGCCCGAAAGAACATGGAATAGACAGCCCCCGCGACGCCGCGTTGGCGAATCTTGGTTGCAGCGGCCGCGGTATTGGCGTGACAGCTTACGCGACCAAAATGGTCATGGCCAACCGGGAGAACCGCGCCAACAAAAGGCAATGACGGGCTAGGCAGGGTGTTGGCAACTGGGGTGTTGCAGCAGGTGGTGTACCAGCGAAACAGACCCTTGGGGCCAAGGCGCAGCAGGCCGAGATGGTCCACACCCTTGTCAAAGACAAATTGATCCGGGGTCGTTTGGAAAATCTGGGTGCCACCATTGTCAAGGAAGGTGTCAGAAACGCCCAAGTGATTTGGCTCGCTCTGGCAATCGGCACAGTAGCACATGACATGCCGCCCGGCGGCCCCCGCCTTGATGTGCCATTGTACGGCGCCGCAGCGGCAGTTTAGGGAACACTTATCGGCCATTATTACTTCCTTTACTCAGTCCTCGGGGCCGTCGGGCCGTGACAGAACATACCATGCCGCCCCAGACAAACAGATCGCTTGGATGATCAACACATGCACCGGCAAACGCAAGGCGAGGCTGAGCAAAAAGGCGGCAAGCATCATTCCTCCTGCCATTTTCTTGTGTTTGCGGGCGATAGCACCGTGATCTTCCCATGCGAGAATGGGGTCGCCAAAGGTCGGGTGGGTTTCGAGCCAGAGCCGCAACCGCGGCGAGCCCTTGCCAAAGCAAAAGGCGGCCAGAAGGACAAAAGGTGTGGTTGGCAAGATCGGTAGAACAATGCCGATCACCCCAAGCGCGAGGCTAAGACCGCCCAACAGCACCCAGAACGGCCGGGCCAATTTATGATGTGGTTTGTCGGACAAGTGATGCGCCTGTGGTTGTTGATTGGCAACATGGCGCATCATGGGGTGATTGCAAGGGCGCGACAGTTGGGTCTTTAAAGAAAAAAGGCCGAGCTCAAAGCTCGGCCGAAGTCCAACAGGGAGGTGATGGTGCTGCTATCTCTAGCGCGTCACCATCATGTGCTGAATATGGCATCGCTTTATGAACGATCAAGATGAAAGATGCCGCAGGTGCAGCATTTCCGCTATGCGTTGTGCGCATACCACACTGTGCTTTTCGCGCACCGGTTGTATTTAAGTTAGGATTGGTCGCTTAGGGCGCGTAAAGATCGGCGGTGTTCGGTGATTTCCTCTTGGACAAAATCGCGGAATGCAGAAACGCGCTTAGATTGACGCAATTCCTCAGGATATGCCAGAAAAACAGGCACTTCTACGGATTCGACCTCGGGCAAGACCCGCACGACCTGGGGATTTCCGTCGATGATATAGTTGGGCAAGACACCAATACCGAGATTGGACTGTACCGCCTGCAACACACCAAAGTAGTTGTTGACGGTCAGCGTGGTTTTGACGATCGACAAGAGTTGTTGATTGAGCTGTAAACCGGCGCTGACCTGCGCCGATTGGGTATTTTGGCAAATCAAACGGTGATTTTGCATGTCCTCGACGCTAGAAGGGGTGCCGTTTTTTTCGAGATATTCGGGCGAGGCATAGAGGCGCATCCGAATGGCCATCAAACGTTTGCGGATCAGATCGGCCTGGCTTGGTTCCTTCATGCGGATGGCAACATCGGCCTCGCGCATGGGGAGGTCGAGCACGTTTTCGGCCAACATCAGGTCGATTTTGAGATCGGGGTATTTTTCGTAGAACTTGGCAAGGCGCGGGGCGAGCCACATGGCACCAAAGCCATGGGTGGTGGTGACGCGCAATTCGCCAAACACTTCTTCTTCGCTGTCGTGGATGCGGGCGGTGGCCGCCTCGATGCGTTTGACCATCGCCGAGGTGGCGTCAAACAACAGCTCACCCTGTTCGGTGAGGATGAGACCGCGGGCATGGCGGTGAAACAGTGTTGTTTTAAGGGAATCTTCGAGTGCCCGGATTTGCCGGGACACCGCAGATTGCGACAAATGCAAGGAATCACCCGCGTGGGTCAGGCTGCCCGCATCGGCGACCGCATGAAATATTCGTAGCTTGTCCCAGTCCATAATCGCAACTTTCGCCTCTGTTAGCGCCGTCTTTATGACATAACCTCATAGATTAAAGGGAACATAACGTAACCGGTGAAAATACCAAAAAATTCCCTATACAGGTCAGCAATTATGACCTAATCTTGATGGAGGATAAGGTACACTTCGGCGGCGGGAGGCGCACGATGAGCACTCAAAAAGTTTCACTGAACGACCGTTTTGATCTGACTAAGGATCAAGTTTTGCTCAATGGCACACAGGCCTTGGTACGGTTGATGCTAACCCAGGCCGCCCGTGACAAGGCCGCCGGATTGGACACCGCGGGCTATGTGACCGGCTATCGTGGGTCACCGCTTGGGGCGGTTGATCTTCAGATGACCAAGGCCGAGAAATTCCTCAGCGCGGCGCAGGTTCAGTTTCAAGAAGGTCTCAACGAAGATCTGGCCGCCACCGCCCTATGGGGCGCGCAGCAAGCGGAATTGCGTGGTGAGGGCAAGCACGACGGTGTGTTTGGCCTTTGGTATGGCAAGGGGCCGGGGGTTGATCGCTCTGGCGATGTGATGCGCCACGCCAATATGGCGGGCACCTCGCAATATGGCGGTGTATTGATGGCCATGGGCGATGACCACACTGGCGAAAGCTCGACCGTGCTGCACCAATCGGAATGGGCGATGGTGGATGCCTATATGCCGGTTGTGTCCCCTGCGGGTGTGCAGGAAATTCTGGACTACGGTATCTACGGTCTTGCCTTGTCGCGCTATGCGGGGGTTTGGGTTGGTTTGAAAACCATGAAAGACACAGTTGAGGCCACAGCCGTTGTTGATGGTCGTCCGGACCGGATGCAGGTTGTTTTGCCGAATGACTTTGAAATGCCGGAGGGCGGGTTGAACATCCGTCTGGGCGACACGCCCCATGCGCAAGAAGCGCGCATGATTGATTACAAGCGGTTCGCCGCCGAGGCGTTTAGCCATGCCAACAAGATGGACAAACGCATGTGGGGCAAGCCGGGGGCCAAGATCGGCTTTGTCTCGGCGGGCAAGAACTGGCTCGATTTGCAACATGCTTTGTCTTTGCTTGGTATCAATGAGGGAGAGGCCGACCGGCTTGGCATCACCACCTATAAGGTCGGCCAAACATTCCCCTTGGATATGAAGGGCTTTAATGAGTGGGCCGATGGTCTTGATCTCATTGTTGTTATTGAAGAAAAGCGCAAATTGATCGAGGTACAGATCAAGGAAGCGATCTTTGACAACCGCAAAGGGCGGCGCGTTTACGGCTGGTACAAAGGCGGTACCGGTAATATGGGCCGCGAGGAGTTGTTCCCGACGCGCGGTGCGCTTGATCCGATTTGGATCGCGCAAAAGCTTGGCGAGATTCTGATCGAAGAGGGACGCGGCACCGACGCGATCCAAGGCGGGCTAACCCAAATTACCGAAATCACCCGCGCCGATAACGCCGAAGAAATCGCCACTCGGACGCCTTGGTTCTGTTCCGGGTGTCCGCACAACAGTTCGACCAAAGTGCCCGACGGGTCGCGCGCCTATGCCGGCATCGGCTGTCACTATATGGTGCAATGGATGGATCGCGAAACCTCTGGCTTTACCCATATGGGGGCCGAGGGCGCGAATTGGGTCGGCGAAGCGCCGTTTTCCAACACCGACCATGTGTTCCAGAACCTTGGCGATGGCACGTATAACCACTCGGGGTCCTTGGCGATCCGGGCGGCGTTGGCGGCCGGAACCACCATCACCTATAAGATTCTCTATAATGACGCGGTTGCCATGACCGGGGGCCAGCCGAACGAGGGCGGCTTGACCGCACCGCGCATTGCCGCCGAAGTCATGGCAATGGGCGTGCAAAACGTCGTTGTTGTCTATGACGAAAAAGAGGACGTTGACCAAAGCCAATTTCCCAAGGGATTGGAGTTTCAGGAGCGCGCCGAGATGCCCAATGTGCAGGCGCGCATGGCCAAGACCAAAGGCGTGTCGGTTATCCTATACATCCAGACCTGCGCAGCGGAAAAACGCCGTCGTCGCAAGCGCGGCTTGTTTCCAGATCCGGATAAGCGGGTGTTTATCAACACCGACGTCTGCGAGGGCTGTGGCGATTGCGGGGTGCAATCCAACTGTGTGTCCATCGTGCCCGCCGAGACCGAGTTGGGCCGGAAACGGGCGATTGATCAATCGTCGTGCAACAAAGATTTCTCATGCGTGAACGGCTTTTGTCCGTCTTTTGTGACAGTTGAGGGCGGCACGGTGAAAAAGGCCGCGACCCGTGAATTGGACCTGCCTGAGCTAAGCGAACCACAATTGCCCACGATCAACGGCACCCATAACGTTGTTATCACCGGGGTGGGCGGCACCGGCGTCGTGACCATCGGTGCGGTTCTGGCACAGGCGGCGCAGATCGACGGCAAGGGCGCGGCGATGATGGAAATGGCCGGGTTGGCGCAAAAGGGCGGGGCGGTGCATATCCACCTGCGTTTGGCCAACAAGCCCGAAGATATCAGCGCGGTGCGGGTTGCAACCGGCGAGGCGGATGCCTTGATTGGTGGCGATTTGGTGGTCTCGGCGGGGGCGAAAACCCTTGGTTTGACAAGCACCGGCCGGACCGGCGCGGTGGTCAACAGCCACGAGATTGTCACCGGGACCTTTACACAGGAACCGAATTTCGCATTGCCATCGGACCGGTTGCAATTGGCGTTGCAGGCGCGGATGCAGGACAAGGTGGCCTTGTTTGATGCCTCGGACCTGGCCAAGGCGACGTTGGGCGATAGTATCTTTTCCAACATGATGATCCTTGGTGCGGCGTGGCAAAACGGGTTGGTTCCGCTAAGCCACGAGGCGATCACCACGGCGATTGATCTGAATGGCGCAGCGGTTGAGAAAAACCTACGCGCCTTTGAGATTGGGCGTTGGGCGGCGGAGTTCCCGAGCGAGGCGGCGGATTTTGTCACGCCAAACGTGGTTGATATGCCCAAGAGCCTTGAGGATAAGATCGCCTATCGGCGTGATCATCTTGTGGCTTATCAGGGCAAGGGACTGGCCAAGCGTTACGACAAGTTGCTGGCGCAGATTGGTGATGATGCTTTGAAAGAAGCGGTGGCCAAAGGGTATCACAAGCTCTTGACCTATAAGGATGAATACGAGGTGGCACGTCTTCATTTGGACAGCCATGCCAAAGCATCCGAGGCCTTTGATGGTGATCTGAAAATGACCTTCCATCTTGCGCCGCCCTTGTTGTCAAAGATGGGGCCAAACGGTCGCCCGACCAAAAAGGAATACGGCGAGTGGATGCTACGTGGCTTCAAATTGCTGGCCAAGATGAAAGGGTTACGCGGCACGCCGTTGGATGTGTTTGGTCGCACAGAAGAGCGCAAAATGGAGCGCGCTTTGATCAAGCAATATGAGCAGGACATGGCCGAATGGTTGCCCAAGGCGGCGCAGGTTGATGGCGATGCATTGATGGCGCTGGCCGAGTTGCCCCTGCAAATCCGCGGCTTTGGTCCGGTGAAACAGGCCAACGAAGCCAAGGCCGCCAAACGCCGTGAAGAGATTTTGGCGGCGTTGAAGCAAGGGCCGAACGTGCGGGCGGCGGCGCAATAGCGCCCCGCCGATCTGCCCGATCAGATCAGAATTTGGTCGGGCAACCATAGCCTTGGGTGCGCATGGTCTGGTTATGGTGATGTCTAGTTGTGGCGATGCCAGTCGCGATGCGCCTCTTCGCCATCCTTTTTCATCTCGTCCAGCGGGTTTGTGTGGGTGACATGGCGCCTGCCTTTGCGGTCCGTCCACTCCCAATTTCCGCTTTCGAGCTGTTTCAGGGTGGATTGAATTTGCTGTTTCTTGCGCAGGCGATAGATGATGGCAATGACGATAAACGCCAGCGGTGAAAACGCCAAAACTTGTAGCCAAAGCGGCTCTTCCATGGTGGAACCCTCAATCTTTTAAAACAATATGCGCTTTGAGGATGGCAGCCTGCGGTCGCTGGCACCAGATTTTTCTGAAGCGGTCGCGTTTGCCGGGGCGGTTTGGCGTCACAAATCTTTTACGCAAATCTCGGATGTTTTGCGATCAAAGCCCTTGCGGCCACTGGTCGTCATACCATTGATGCCGTAAGGAGCCGCCAGATTTAGAGGCCCAGAATGAAACACAATCGTCATATCGCGCGCGACATTTCCTATGCCTATTCGGCGCAGAGCAAACCGGGCCGCGCGGTGATCCGATTGTTGGAAAATGCCACCGGGCGATTGAGTTTGATCAAGCGCGCCCAAGGCTATGAAGAAGAGGTCAGCGCCGGGCGCGATTTTTGGCAGGTCATGGTCGAACGCTATGGTCTTGAGCTTGAGGTTGTCGGCGGACGCCTTGATAATATTCCAAAATCCGGGCCAGTGATTGCCATCGCCAATCACCCCTATGGCATTTTGGATGGTTTGATGATGGGGCATATCCTTTCGCAGGCGCGCGGTGATTTTCGGATTTTGGCGCATCGGATTTTCCGCAAGGCGGATGAGCTCGACAAGATCATCCTACCGGTCAATTTCGACGAGAGCCGCGAGGCGGTCCAGCAAAACCTAAAGACGCGCAAAGAGTGCCTTGCTTATCTGGGGCAGGGCGGATGTCTGGGCATTTTCCCCGGCGGCACAGTTGCGACGGCGGAAAAACCCTTTGGCACACCGATGGATCCGGGGTGGCGGACGTTTACAGCGCGAATGATATCCAAATCCGATGCGGCGGTGGTGCCGATCTTCTTTGATGGCCATACCTCGCGGTTGTTTCAGGTCGCCAGCCACATGCACACCAACCTTCGGATGGGGCTTTTGATCAAGGAATTTCGCAAACGGGTCGATACACCGGTGCGTGTGTCGATTGGCAAACCGATCCCACGCGCGGAAATTGACGCATATAGCCGCGATGCGCGGGGACTGATGGATTTCCTACGCAAATCAACTTATGATCTCTCCCCGAAACCTGTCGTTTCCTACGATTACGGTTTCGAGTTCGAAGAAAAACACAAGTCCCGCGCACAACGTCGGGACACAGGCAGAGGGTAGTAACATGGCAGTGGGTATTTTTGATTCCGGGCTGGGTGGATTGACGGTTCTGGATGCGGTGTCCAAGGCGATGCCGGAGGTGCCATTTGTCTACTACGGCGACAATTCCCATGCGCCTTACGGGGTGCGTGATGCGGATGACGTGTACAACCTGACCACGGCAGCGGTGGAACGTTTGTGGGATGAGGGGTGTGACCTTGTCATTTTGGCCTGCAACACTGCCTCGGCCGCCGCGTTGCGCCGGATGCAAGAGGCGTGGATTCCATCGGATAAACGCGTTCTTGGGGTCTTTGTGCCCTTGATCGAGGCGCTGACAGAACGGCAATGGGGCGACAATTCCCCACCGCGCGAAGTGGCGGTGGAACATGTGGCGCTTTTCGCGACCCCGGCCACGGTGCGGTCGCGCGCCTTTCAACGAGAATTGGCGTTTCGCGCCATTGGGGTCGACGTCGAGGCGCAGGCCTGTGGCGGCCTTGTGGATGCGATCGAAGAGGGGGACATGATCTTGGCCGAAGCCCTTGTGCGCAGCCATGTCGATGCGTTGAAACGCAAGATGCCCGACCCGCAGGCGGCGATTTTGGGCTGTACCCATTACCCGCTGATGCAGGAGGTTTTCCAAGATGCGCTTGGGGCGAATGTCAAAGTTTACTCGCAGGCTGATCTGGTCGCGGCCTCGCTTGCAGATTACCTCAAACGGCATCCGGCGATGATTGGCAGCGGTGAGACCAGCGCGTTTTTGACCACGGGGAACCCCAAGAAAGTCTCGGATCACGCCACGCAATTTCTGCGCCGCGAAATCGTGTTTCAATCGGCTTAACCGGGGTTAGCCCAGCCGGACCTGAGCATATCCGGTCATCAGTTTCAAAAGATCCTCTGCCGCGTTTTTGGGAATGCGGTAGGCGATGGCTTTGCGGGACAGATCAAAGAAACAGTGATGTCCGGGGGTGCCATTGTGGACACGCTGATACCCCATGGACCACTCTTTGAAACGGCGCTTTTGGGCCGACCCGTGGGACAGAACCTTCATGCGGTAATGACGAGGGTCATGGTAGACGGCATCCAGGACGGTCTGGACCTGTTCGCGCTGTCCTTCGAGAACTTGAAAGAAGGTCGCGCCGCAATAGAGCAGCATTCCGGTGACGCCGCGCGCTTGGTTGCGCCTTCGGGCATGGGCTAGAAGGCGGTCAAGTTCACAATCCGACATGTTCGATTTTGAGTGACTGATATAGATGGCACGAAACATGATGTCTCCTTTTGAAAGCGTTTCGTGACATCCCCAAGACTGTTTGATTGAAAACACCCTGTGAGCGCAAAGCGCGACAAGGTGTTTTCGGATCATCCCTTTCTCGAAACGCGACTATACCCCCAATAGATAGCATTTCATTAAAATCTTAACGGTATCTAAGGTGTTGTCGTAATTCGGAATTTAGAATTCTTGGCCGATATCCTTGATCCACCAGCTGTGTTTGCCCTGTCTCACAATTTGGATGCGGCGACCTTTGGGGAAACTCTCCAACTCCTGAGCAGGATGGCGAAAACTGGTGCCCTCATTGCCCTCAAAATCCTGCCAGATCAGGCGCGCCATGGGGCCTTCCTCTTTGGGGGGCCAAGAGTTTTTTATGCCAGTGACTTTGGCAGTGCGCCAGTCACCGTCTTTGCGAACGCGCAGCGCGCCACGGGTTTTCAGGATCGGCTGGGCAAGAAGAACGAGGGTGCAAAACAGCACCGTTAGATTGGACCAGAACAGAAACTTCATGCCACGGCTGGTCTTTTGGTAAAACAGATTGGCGATGCTGGGATCTTGGTCGTGGTACCAGATTTGCAAAACACTGCCGGCGGTTGCGACCTTGAAAACATTCTGATCCACCGGGTGTTTGAGGCGCATGTTGCGCCCCTCTTGTGTGGTGAAACGCAGGTCCAAATTATAGGTAAAGCTTGGCGTGCCAGAGTGACGGTTTTCGGTGACGACATTGTCGATGACCGTCGCGGTGGTGGGCGTCATATGCGTCGCCAAACGGCGTTCCTGAAAGAACAAAACCACCGTGAGAACCAGCGTAACCGACCAAATACAGGCGATGAAGGCCGGAATGATGCCGCCCTGTTTCAAAAACAAAACCCAAGAGGAGGCTGGCGAATAGAAATCTGAATCAGTCATTTGCATACTCTGGCGCAAGGTTGTGATCGGCTCAACCTACGGTTTTGCCACAGGCACCATTCGCCGCGCAATTTAGCGGTATTTCGCAATACAAAACGCCCACCGCTTGGGGTGGGCGTTTGACGGATCGTTGGGCGAGCGCGTTTACACGTCGTCGCGCAGTGCCTCTTCGAGGATTTTTTCGTTGCGGGCTTCTTCGATGCGGCTGATGCGGTCGCTGTTCATGCGTTGGTCAAACTTGTATTTCACCACATTGATCAGGCTGATCGTCAGCAGAACGATGCCCATGCCCCAGTAGCCTTTGGTCGAGAGCGGCACGTCGACCGACAGCCAGAGCGAAATACCCAGCAGTAGGTAGGCCAGAACAACACCAGCCATGTTGATGAAAAGGATTGAGCTGTTTTCTTTGGTGTCATTGTACATTTTAAATCTCCGATAATCTCGTGGGTGTTTTATTCTCAGGTGTTGGTGGCTGAATGAGGGTTAACTCATAGATTTGAGGCGGCTCAGCACGTCATTGGCGGTGCTTTTGGAGGCTGGGCCAAACCCCTGTTCGGCCAAACGGTCGGCGACGTCGCTTTGGTTCAGGCCGCTGTCGATCTCTTTGAGAATTTGACCTTGCTCAAAGGGGTCATCCTTTTGCAGCACCCGCGCGATGAGATCTTCGGCCTCTTCAAAGCTGGTGTCTTTGGCAACATGAGCGTTCAGACGTTTTTGGATTTGCTGTTCTTTTTTGGCGGCGCGGGCGGCGATGGCCCCTTGTTTCAGGTCGATGATCCGGCGATTAGCGGTTTCAACCGATTGGCGCAGCTGTAAAATCCGGGTTTCGAGGCGTTGAACCGTGGTGCGGCGCAGGGTGAGTTCGTTTTCCATGCTGGCGATGGCCTGAGCAGCCTGGGTGGCCAAATCTTCGCGCTCACCTTCGAGGGCCTCTTTGGCGCGGCTCATCAGGTCGGTGATTTTGCCTTCTAGGGTTGCCACCTGACGGCTTTCGCCGCGTTCGCGCTGCATCAAGCTGGCGAGAGAATATTTGGCGGCCTTGAGGCTGGCTTCGGCTTCGCGGATTTTTTGATCAATCAATTCAATGCTATAATGGTCGCGGACGTTTTCTTCGGCCCGGGCATTTGCACCAGCAATCAAGGTTTTCAAAGTTCCAAACATGTCGCTCTCCGTTTTAAATTGCTTTATGAACATCGTTCATGAATTTGATATAGCGAGAGCATGAACGCCGTTCAACAGAAAAATGAACAGCGTTCAATTTGACGTGGCGTCACTGAATCCGAGAGAGAACCTGAGCGATCATGACTTCAATCTGATCAAGGGGCACAGCCGAGATGCGTTGTTCGAGCCCCAAGAGCACAATGCCATGCACAGAAGAGAACAAAGCGCGGGTCATCAGGTCGCGCTCGGACTCTGGCATGTCGGGGAACAGGTTGGCCAAGGGTTCGGCGATGTAGGAGAACAAGCCGCCCAAGGCATCAAGGTACCATTGTGGAACGGGGCCGTCGGTGGACATTTCAATGTCAAAGAGGGCGCGCCATAGGGTGGGTTGATCGGATGCGAAATGCAAATAGGCGAGGGACATGGCAATGAGACGGTCGCGGGGGGCGGCCCCGGCGGCCTCGGTCACCGATTGCGCCACGGTTGCGCCAAGGCGGCGAAAGGTGCGGCCGTTGACCTCAAGCGCGAGGGCGTTGAGGTCATCAAAATGCGTATAGATCGCCCCGACGGCACAGCCGGCCTCTTTGGCAAGGCTGCGGGCGCGGAGCGAGGACAGGCCCGCCTCGGCGATCTGGGCCTCGGCCAGTTCGATGAGCTTCTCACGCAGGGCGGCTTTGCGGGCTTGGGTTTTTTCCGACATGTCAGGCTTTTCTTGTTGAACGCTGTTCAATGTTATCAGCGCCCGCGCCGCGACAAAAGACCAAAGCCGCGCCAAGCCCATTGAATTACCGCGACTAAGGGGCTATAGCTTCGGTCAAAGGAGATCCTTCATGCCGATGAATACCGTCCCATTCCTGCGACGATGAGCTGAAGAAACCCGGGTGATTTTACCCGGACCTTGATCTTTGTTTCGGCCAAACGATGGCCACCCCCAACCAGCACGAGCCTTTCTATGTCGCATTCCATCGCCATTATCGGTGCGTCCGGGTATACCGGCGCCGAACTTATCCGGCTGATCGCCACCCATCCCGAGTTTGAGATCAAAGCCCTCGCGGCCAATTCCAAGGCGGGCAAGCCGCTCGCTCAGGTGTTCCCACATCTGCGCCATCTGGAGTTGCCGGATTTGGTCACATGGGAACAGATCGACTATGATCAGATTGATCTGTGCTTTTGCGCATTGCCGCATAAGACCAGCCAAGAGGTGATCTCCAAGCTGCCCAAGTCGGTCAAAATTGTCGATCTGTCAGCCGATTTCCGGCTTCGTGATCCGGCGGAGTATGAAAAGTGGTACGGCAACCCGCATTCCGCCGTCGAGATGCAGGGCGAAGCGGTCTATGGCCTAACCGAGTTCTATCGGGATGAGATTGCATCGGCGCGCCTTGTTGCCGGAACCGGCTGTAACGCCGCCACCGGTCAATTTGTACTGCGGCCTTTGATTGCGGCGGGTGTGATTGATCTTGATGAGATCATTCTTGATCTGCAATGCGGGGTGAGCGGGGCAGGGCGGTCGCTCAAGGAAAACCTGCTTCATGCGGAGCTCAGCGAGGGCACCAACGCCTATGCGGTTGGCAGCACGCACCGGCATTTGGGTGAGTTCGATCAAGAGTTCAGCGCCATTGCAGGGCGGGATGTGAAAATCCAGTTCACGCCGCACCTTGGCCCGTTCAATCGCGGTATTTTGGCGACGGCCTATGTGCGTGGCGATGTAGATGCCGTGGAAGCGGCCTTGCGCGACGCCTATGCAGATGAACCCTTTGTCGAGGTGTTGCCGCAGGGGGAAACCCCCTCGACGCACCATGTGCGTGGCTCAAATTTTTGCCATATCGGCGTGGTGGCCGACCGCTTGCCCGGTCGGGTGATTGTGGTTGCCGCCTTGGACAACCTGACCAAGGGCAGCTCGGGTCAGGCCTTGCAAAACGCCAACCTGATGCTTGGGGTTGAGGAAACCGCGGGTCTGATGTTGGCCCCGTGTTTCCCCTGATCGCATGGCGGATATTTGCGCAAAATCCAGCCGAACCGGGCCGGGATTTGCGCAAAGTCAAGGAATCGCGTGGTCTGGGCTGGCATAGGGTGGTGTAACTAGGGGTGTGACAATTGGGTGCTGCAAATATGCATCTAAGGCATCTATATAGGGACTGACTGATAAAGCTGGTGGATCGGAAAACGAAATGGCTCTGAAATCACTCAAGAAAAAGCGGCGCGTGCAGGTCATTGCCTTGGCTGCGGTGGCCTTGGTCGTGTCAACGGCCCTGATTGGCTATGCAATGCGCGATGGGATCAACCTGTTCCGCTCGCCCTCTCAAGTGTCAGAAGAGCCGCCCGCCGCCAACGAAGTGTTTCGGATCGGCGGTTTGGTTGAAGACGGGTCCTTGGTCCGTGGCCAAGGCCAGCAAATCACGTTTAGCGTCACCGATGGCGGGGCGACAATTCCGGTGGTCTTTGAGGGGGTTTTACCCGATCTGTTCGCGGAAAACCAAGGCATGGTCGGCACCGGGCGCTATGTGAATGGCGTGTTTGAGGCGAGTGAAATCCTCGCCAAGCATGACGAAAACTATATGCCCAAAGAGGTTGTTGACGCGTTGAAAGAGCAGGGCGTTTATCAAGAGCAGATCGACGGCGACAGCTAAACGCCGGACCTTGCGCGGTTGCGGGTCAGGCGGGATCGCGCGTTTGTGCGAGCAGGATCGTGACATGCAATCCTGTTGGCAATGCGTTGTCCAAAACCAGCGCGCCGCCCGATTGTTTGGCAAAGCCAGACACGGCGGATAGCCCGAGACCGGTTCCGGCCCCAACCCCCTTGGTGGTGTAAAATGGCTCTGACAATCGGCTAAGGGTTTCTTCGGAAACGCCGGGGCCTGCGTCTTGAACATAGAGGCCAATATAGGGCGGGTCGGCTTCTGGCTGACCCGGCGCGGCGGCGGCGCGGCTCAGAATCCGACGGGCACCAATTTCGATTCGTCCTTCTCCTTGCATGGCATCCTGAGCGTTCAGGCACAGTTGGATCAGACAGGTTTCAAGCATATCCCGATCGACATGGACCTGAAACTCGTAATCTGCAGGTCGGATGTCCAACTCGACCTTGGGGTCCAATAGATCGGCGAGGACCGGTTTGAGATCTTCGAGGAAAGAGGCAATTTCCAGGCGAACCGGTTGCAGGCGCGTGCGTCCGCTGGAGGCGACAAGCTGCTGTACCGTAAGGGCGGCGCGATTTGCGGCCACACGGCATTGTTGCATGGCAGAATGCCGTTCTTTGGGGTCATCAAGAAGCTCAAACAGTTCGAGATTGCCCATGATGGCGGTGATTTGATTGTTGAAGTCATGCGCCACACCACCGACAAATTGGTTGAGCGCACGGGCTTTTTGGGCTTGGGCATACCGACGTTCTGCCACACGCCGGGCGGCTTGTCGTCTTAGCTCGACGTCCTGGGCTCTGAAAAACAGGTAGGTGACCAAGATGCAAAAACCCAAGATGACCACATGATCCAACGTGAAGTCCAGCTTGGGGGCCATGATATAGAAAACCCAAGCGCAACACGCCGCAAAAAAACCAGTGTCTATCAATAGAACATCGGACGTCGGGTTTTCACGTTGAATGGCGTAAAGAGCGGTTCCCACAAGCGCGAAAACCGCTGGCAAATACATGGAGGGGCTAGCCCAGGTGAGGAGGTATAAAGGCACCGACAAGAAAATTGCCGTGCCTATCGAATAAAGAACCAAGGCGCTTTGCAATCGCACGAGAGGAGGTTTGCGCCGGCGCGGGGTCAGGACACGGTGGTAGGTGGCCTGTTGCAAGAGGTATAGCGCGAGCCAGCCAATAAACAAAATGCTCTCGATGACGAGTGACAAGGCAATGGCCGCAAATGCAACGCCCCCGATCCGAACGAACACTTCGGATTTCGTTCCAAAATCCGCACGGTACAGTCTTATCAGTCGTGCAGGGGTTTCATTGGCCATAGGAGGTACGTTCATAATTGTCACTGGCTTCAAACCTGACCCATCGGATGCGTTTGGGCAAGTGTGAGGTTTTGACCAAAGGTATAGGTCCGGGGCCAATTTCTGAACAATCCGCAATTGATGCTTATTTTGTCGCAAAACCACGGTTAAAAAATAACATGCCTTGAAAATGTTTCTTTAACACTGGTCAATCAAAGACTTGCGTCCAAACGGATGACGCCAGGCCGCAGTTGTCTTGATGACTTGTCACCAAGGCGAAACGAATAAATTGCACCCGATGGCGAATGGGGGCGATGGAAGGTTATGGTATTTTCGGGAAATAGGATTGCTCGTTAGAGTGGTAATTTCCCAAATAAAAAGGCGGCCCAAGAGCCGCCTTTGAAACAGGTTTTTTCAGCGCTTATTTCAAAATCGAACGCCCAGCGTATTCCGCTGTTTCTTCCAGCATTTCCTCGATACGGATCAGCTGATTGTATTTTGCCAACCGGTCAGAGCGAGCAAGCGAGCCGGTTTTGATTTGACCGCAATTGGTGGCCACAGCCAGATCGGCAATGGTTGCGTCTTCGGTTTCGCCAGAGCGGTGCGACATCACATTGGTGAAACGGGCGCGATGCGCCATGTCCACGGCTTTCAATGTTTCAGTCAACGAACCGATCTGGTTGACCTTGACCAGCATCGAGTTGGCACAGCCGCGCTCGATCCCTTGGGCCAGACGCTCAGGGTTGGTGACAAAGAGATCGTCGCCCACCAGCTGAACCTTGTCTCCGATGGCGTCCATCAGGGCCTTCCAGCCGTCCCAGTCGTCTTCGCCCATACCGTCTTCGATCGAGATGATCGGGTAATCGTTGACGAGCGCCTGAAGATAGGCGGCGTTTTCTTCGCTGTTCAGGGTCTTGCCTTCGCCGGACAGTACATATTTGCCGTCTTTGTAATATTCGGTCGCGGCGCAATCGAGCGCGAGGTGAATGTCATCACCGGGCTTGTAGCCAGCTTTTTCGATGGCTTTCAGGATGAAATCCAAAGCGTCGCGGGTGCTTGACAGGTTGGGGGCAAAGCCACCTTCGTCGCCAACACCGGTGGCGAGACCCGCGGAAGAGAGCTCTTTTTTCAGAGTGTGGAAGACTTCGGACCCCATGCGAACGGCGTCACGGATGTTTTCCGCAGCCACCGGCATAATCATGAATTCCTGAATGTCGATAGGGTTATCGGCGTGCTCGCCGCCGTTGATGATGTTCATCATCGGAACCGGCAGAACGCGGGCCGAGGTACCACCGATATAGCGATAAAGCGGCTGGCCGGTGAATTCGGCGGCGGCTTTGGCGGTTGCCATGGACACGCCGAGAATGGCGTTGGCGCCAAGGCGGCTTTTGTTTGGGGTGCCGTCAAGCTCGATCATCGACATGTCGATGGCGACCTGTTCGGTGGCGTCAAAGCCAAGAATGGCTTCTGCGATTTCGCCGTTCACGGCGGCAACGGCTTCTAGCACGCCTTTGCCCATGTAACGCGCCTTGTCGCCATCGCGACGTTCAACCGCCTCGTAGGCACCGGTCGAGGCCCCGGATGGAACCGCTGCGCGCCCCATGGACCCGTCTTCGAGTGTGACGTCAACTTCGACGGTTGGGTTGCCGCGGCTATCGAGGATCTCGCGGGCGTGAATATCAATGATGGTGCTCATGGGTTATCCCTCAGGCATTGAAATTTGCCTGTCTCATAACAGGCTGACCGGGAAAGGCAACGGAATCGTTACCGCTAACAGCGCTCCATGGCACAAGGTTGCGCTAACGTGTGGCGCTAACGGTCGGGTTTTTCGTTGGCGGGGCTGACGTTAGGTCGAGCGTGGCTGGTCGCTTAGACCACCAGCGCCACATTTCACGCTTGTGGGGCGCGAGAGTTTTTGGCCTCGCGCCAAAAACTATAGACGCCAGCCGCCAATACCAGTCCGGCCCCAAACAGGGTGTAGCCGTCGGGACGCTCGCCAAAAATCATAATCCCGAGGCTGGTGGTGAACAACAGCCGCGTATAGCGAAAGGGGGCCACAATCGACACCGGGGCCATGCGCATGGCGATCGTCACCGCGAGATAGCCAAAGGAGGTGAAAAGCACAGCCGCAAAGATACGCGCCAAAGCGATGGGGTCGGCCGTCAGCGGCATGGTTTCGAACATATAGACGCCGATGCCAACAGGGATTGTTGAACCAAACCCCCAAGCCGAGAGGGTCAGCGCCGGGATATGCGAGGGGGCCAAACGCGTGACAAGATCGCGCCCGGCAAGGCCAGAGACGCCCATAACCGCAAACAATTCCCAGCCGGAAAACGTCACACCTAAGGGGCGGATGACGATCAACATACCGGTCATGCCAACCAAAACAGCGGCCCAGCGGCGCCAGCCGACTTTTTCACCTAAAAACAGCGCGGCACCGAGAATGGTAACCAGAGGCGCAACCTGCATGATGGCGGCAAAGATCGACAGCGGGACATGGGTAATCCCGACAATCAAGCCAATTGCGCCAATGATTTCAAAGCCATTGCGCAGGATGACCATCGGGTGCCAGAATTCTGTGGACCAAACGGTCAACCCGCGCATCTTGGCCATGGCGACAAATAAAAGGGTGCCGCCGGTGCTCAGGAGGAACATGATCTGCCCCATCGGGGCGCGTTCGCCCGACAGTTTAACAGCCGCGTCGCTCAGCGCCAAAAGCGCCATGGACAGAACCATGATTGCAATTGCACGAATGGCCATCAGGTGATCACGGTCGGGCGCTTGCGGCCCGTGCGTTCGACGATCATGGCGAGCTGATCCGCGGCTTGGATAACCGGGGCCAGCGCCTCTTGGGCGTCTTGTCCGAGATCATCGGTGGCATAGGTTTCCAGATAGACACGCAGGGTGGCCCCAACGGTTCCGGTGCCCGACAGGCGAAAGACAACCCGCGCGCCGCCGTGGAAATGAATGCGGATGCCTTGGGCTTCGGTGCGCGAGCCATCAATCGGATCATCATAGGCAAATTCATCGGCCGCCTGCACACGCAGACCCGCAACGATGGTGTCGGGCAGGGTGGATAATTTGGCGCGCAGCCCCTGCATCAGGTCATTGGCGATACCGCCGTCGATGCCTTCGTAATCGTGGCGGGAATAGTAATTGCGCCCATAGGTTTGCCAATGTTCGCCCATCAGATCGGCCACCGAACATTTGCGCACGGCCAGAACGTTGAGCCAGAACAAGACCGCCCAAAGCCCGTCTTTTTCGCGCACATGGTCCGAGCCGGTGCCGGCACTTTCTTCGCCACACAGGGTGGCGCGGCCCGCATCCAGAAGGTTGCCAAAGAATTTCCACCCGGTCGGAGTTTCGTGGCATTCGATCCCAAGCTTGTCGGCGACGCGATCCAGCGCAAGTGAGGTCGGCATTGACCGCGCAACGCCATTCAGCCCGTCTTTGTAGGCGGGAACAAGCGTGGCATTGGCCGCCATCGCCGCAAGGCTATCAGACGGGGTGACATAAATGCCGCGCCCCATAATCATGTTGCGATCGCCGTCACCGTCGCTTGCCGCGCCAAAATCAGGACCGTCGACATGCATCATGGTATCGACAAGCTCCTTGGCCCAGATCGGGTTGGGATCTGGGTGACCCTGACCAAAGTCGGGCAGGGGAATGGCATTCACAACACTGCCTTTGTCCGCCCCAAGGCGGTTTTCCAAAATCAGTTTGGCGTAGGGGCCGGTGATGGCGTGCATGGCGTCAAAGCGCATGCGAAAACCGGATTTGAACAGATCGGCGATTGCGTCAAAGTCGAAAATCTCTTCCATCAGGGCGGCATAATCGGCCACCGGATCGACAACTTCGACCTCCATGCGCCCAAGCTGGGCGAGCCCGGTTAGGGACAGGTCGACATCGGGCGTGTCCATCGTGCGATAGGCGCTGATTTCTTCGGTGGCGGTGTGAATGGCCGAGGTGACCGATTCCGGAGCCGGGCCGCCGTTGGCGATGTTATATTTGACACCAAAATCCCCATCGGGCCCGCCGGGATTATGGCTTGCCGATAGGATGATGCCGCCATCGGCCTTGCGTTTGCGGATCAGGTGCGAGGCGGCAGGCGTCGAGAGCAAGCCGTTTTGACCCACAATCACCCGCGCCGCACCATTGGCCGAGGCCATGCGCAAAACGATCTGGATCGCGTCGGTATTAAAGAAGCGGCCATCGCCGCCCAGCACAAATGTTTTGCCCTGTGCGCCGCCGATCCCTGTCCAGATGGACTGAATGAAATTTTCAAGGAAATGAGGCTCTTGAAAGACGCGGGTCTTTTTCCGAAGGCCCGATGTTCCGGGTTTCTGGTTGGCGATGGGGGTGGTCTTAATCGGGGTAACAGACATGTAATGGGCCTCGGACGGCAAATATCATTTGCGTCGAGGTATCGCCGGGTTTCGGAGGCTTTGCAAGGGAGGCGTCGTTAATGGGCCTAGGGGCTCAAGTGGACAGCCCCATCTTTTCCGCCAAATGCCCCGCGCAACCGGCCAGCGGCGCATAATCATCGGTCATCAAGTGCACCGGAAATTGCGCCATGTAGTCGCTAAACCGGCCCTTGTCGGCAAAGGCTTCGGCAAAGCCAAGGTCAAGCAGATGCGGCCCGACATGGCGCATAACCCCGCCAACCAGATAAATACCCCCAAAGGGTAGGGTGATCAGGGCGGAGTCACTGGCGTAGCGGCCAACAAGGCGGGTGAACATACGAAGGGTCCGTACAGCGCGATCCTGACCTTCGCCAAAGGCCGCCATGATTTGGGCGGCTTCAAGCGGATCGCCTTCGCCATCTTCGCGACAATGAAAGGCGTAAAGCCGTTCCAATCCGCGACCAGACAGGGTTTCCTCAAAACCCGGTGTGCCGTGGCGTTCGGCGATCCAATCGCGCAAACGCAATTCCTGCGCGCTTTGCACAGGGAGCGAAATATGCCCGGCCTCGGCCGGTGGCACGGTGGTTTGGCCGTGGCTATGATAGACGGGGGCGATGTTAAGCCCGGTGCCGACATTCACAACCAAACGCACCGCAAGGGCGCTTTCGCTTGGATATTTGCCAGGTAGAACAGTTTGCAAGCTATCGGGGCCAATGTGGGCCAAGGCATGACCCATGGCCTGTAGGTCATTGAGAACGGCAACGGTTTTGGCCCCGGTGGTTTCGGCCAAGGCCGCAGATTCGACCCGCCAATCGAGATTGGTGAGTTCCCCCACGCCTTCATGCACAGGGCCAGCCATATCAATACAAACCGCATCGGGCGTTCCGCCCAACTCAGCCAAGTAACGCTCCAAGATCGGCTCAATACCCGCGTTTTCGGCATTGCGAAAACGGCGGATGGTCTCGTGGCGCACCTGAGTGCCGCTGGTTAGGGCAACACGGGTATTTGTCCCACCAATATCGGCAACGACGGCTGTGAATTTGGTCATGTTAGCGCTCTCAAGGCTTTCTTTAGCGCGTGGTACGATGATTTTGGCGTTCGCTCAAGGGTGTCAAAGTCAACATGTACCAAGCCAAAGCGTTTTTCATAGCCCAAAGCCCATTCATAGTTGTCCAGAAGTGACCACAAAAAATATCCTTGAACGGGAACGCCTTCGGTGATGGCCCGTTGGATTTGCGCGACATGGGCATTGATAAAGTCGATCCGGTCCGGATCGTCACAGTGACCATTGGCAAGAGTGTCGGGCGCGGCCATGCCGTTTTCGGTGACAAAAAGCGGCAGGTCGCCGGTGTAGTCGTCGCGCGTTCGTTTTAGAAATTTATAGAGACCCTCGGGGTAGATTTCCCAATCCATAAAGGTCTTGGGAAGCGGACCTTCGACCTCCGTCAAGGATGGCCAAGGTTCGGAGGGCGCAGGGGCGAGCAATTTGCGGGTGTAATAGTTCAAACCACACCAATCGACCGGTGCAGTGATGGTGGCAAAATCATCCTGCCACCCTTTGGGCAAATGCGGTTCAAGCCCGGCCAGAACATCGTCGGGATAAGCCCCGTTGAACACACCACCAAGGAACCAACGGTTATAGATGCTGTCATACAGCGCGGCTTTTTCAGCGGCTTCTGGGCTTGCATCGGCAGGGGCCGCCCATTCAAGGTTAAAGACACCACCTAGGTTGGACATGCCCAACCCGCGCATCGCTTGGATAGCGGTGCCATGGGCAAGCAAGACGTGATGCATGGCGCGGGCCGTGGCGCGGATGTCGCGCAGGCCCGGCGCGTGATGCCCAAGAAAATGGCTCAGCCACGCCACGCACCATGGTTCATTGATCGGGGCGACAGAATGCATCCGGTCGCCGATCCGCCCCATGATTGTTTCGGTGTAATCGCCAAACCACTTGGCAATGTCACCATTGCGCCAGCCCCCCTGATCCGCAAGCGCCGAGGGCAGCTCCCAATGATAGAGGGTCGCACAGGGTTTTAGCCCGCGTTCCAACATCGCATCGGTCAATCGGTCGTAAAAATCCAGCCCCTCGGGGTTGGCGGTTTTGCCATCGGGCATCACCCGCGCCCAAGAGGTCGAAAAGCGGTAGCAATCAAACCCGGCGGCCTTGATCAAATCAAGATCAGCCTCATAGCGGTGGTAGTGATCACAGGCCACCGCGCCATGTTCGGCGCGCACGACATTGCCGGGGGTTTCGGCGAAATCATCCCAATGGGTGCGCCCAGCACCGCCAAATCCATGCCCTTCGATTTGGTAACTTGAGGTCGCGACCCCAAAGAGAAAATCCTCTGGGAAATCAGAGCGTTCAAACTTCATGCTACTTCTCTACTTTAGGAGGTTGCGCCGCTGTACTAGCGATCTCTAGGGGCAGGGCCAGTTGAGGTGCCAATGATCAACTCGGCTTCTATGATTTCATGCTTGGGGCCCGTCGACGGATTGCGGATCAGGTCAAGCAATAACTCTCCGGCACGGATTCCGGCCTTGCGCACCGAGGAGCGGGTGGCGGTGAAAATCGGCACGTCGTGACCATTTTTCAAATAGCCCAAATCGTCATCATGGGTGATGATCGACACGTCGCGGCCCATCACCATTCCGGCACTTTCAATGGCCCGTCGCACACCGATGGCTGTGATCATCGAGGATGTCAAAAAAGCCGTGGGCGGATTGTCGAGCCGCAGCATCTTTGATGCGCTCAAAAACCCATTGCTTTCGGTCATTTCCTTTGAGCACATCAGTTCAGGATCAAGCGATAGATCGCGCATTTCGAGGGCACCGCGATAGGCCTCGCGACGTCGAAAGGCGTAGTCCATAAATTCGAGCCCGTTCATCAAGGCGATGCGTTTGTGCCCGAGATCAAGCAGGAATTCCGTGGCGCGGCGAAAGGCGCGCGAGTTGTTGGTATCAAGCCAGCTATAGGGAATGTCGATGTTTGAGGCGCGGCCATGCACCACAAACGGCATATTCAATTCGGTCAAAAGCGCGATGCGCGGGTCGTCCATGGTTGGGCCATGCACGATGATTCCATCGACATTTCGCCGCGCACAGATGTCGCGGTAGAGCTGTTCTTGACTTTGATCATCGACCAGACTGAGCATCATTTCGTAGCCCGCCGCCGAATAAGCGGCCCCGGCACCGGCGATGAAATCCCCGAAAACCGGGTTCACCATTTCGTGCTGGGTCGACACGGGAATCACGTGGCCGATGGCGTGGGCGCGTCCCAAAGCAAGGCCTTTGGCGCGGGCGTTAGGGCTGTAATTTAGCTCACGCGCGACCTTTTGAACCCGTTCGCGGGTCTTCTCACTTACCTCAGGATACCCGTTCAGCGCCCGGCTAACCGTGGTCTGAGACAAGTTGAGATGTTCTGACAGTTTCTTCAGGTTCATGTCTCATTAAGGGTCAAAGCGCTTCGGATTTGTCAAGCCTCTCTTGCGTTTTTCGCATATCGAAAGAATGGGGCAGGAGTGCTGACCAACTGGTAAAATCCAACAATACTTGGCTTTGGTGCTTGACAGGATGGGGCGACTCGGATCATTTTGAGGCATTCAAAGCGCTTTGAAGATGGCTGCCACATACAACTTTGGCGGCCAAAGCGCATGAGTAAGGACACGCGCCCAATGCGGCGTGATCAATCGGGAGGATCGTCCATGATGAAATCTTTTTACCTTGGCGCAGCTGCGGCCGCGCTTATCGCTGGGTCGGCGGGTGCCGAACAGCTCACCATCTCTGGCCCATGGCTTGGAGCAGACGAAGAAAACGTTCAGAAGGTTCTGGATGTCTTCCGTGAGCAGTCAGGCATTGACGTAAGCTATGTCGGCTCTGATAGCTTTGAGCAGCAGATCACGATCGACGCGGAATCCGGATCAGCTCCGAACATCGCGGTTTTCCCGCAGCCTGGTCTTGCCGCCGATATGGCGTCGCGTGGGTTCCTGACACCGTTGGCCGAAGGTACCGGCGATTGGGTCAAAGAGAACTACGCAGCGGGTCAAAGCTGGGTTGATTTGGGCACCTATGCAGGCAAAGACGGCGCGGAAAACCTTTATGGCTTCTTCTACAAGGTCGACCTGAAATCACTTGTTTGGTTTGTGCCAGAGAATTTTGAGGATGCGGGTTACGAAGTCCCGACGTCTATGGAAGATCTCAAAGCATTGTCCGACCAAATCGTCGCGGACGGCGGCACCCCTTGGTGTATCGGTCTGGGATCTGGTGGTGCGACCGGCTGGCCAGCAACCGATTGGGTCGAAGACCTGTTGCTGCGCACCCAAACACCTGACGTTTATGATGGTTGGGTCAAGAACGAGATCGCCTTTACCGACGAGCGCATCGTTGGCGCGATCGAAGAGTTCGGTGCATTCGCCCGCAACGACGCCTATGTCGCCGGTGGTGCCGGGGCCGTGGCCTCGACCGATTTCCGCGACAGCCCAAAAGGCATGTTTGCGTCTCCTCCCCAGTGCTACATGCACCGTCAAGCGTCGTTCATCCCGGCCTTCTTCCCCGAAGGCACCGTGGTTGGCGAAGACGCTGACTTCTTCTACTTCCCATCCTATGCGGGCAAAGAGCTTGGCAATCCGGTTCTTGGTGCGGGCACCTTGTGGGCGATCACCAATGATAGCCCCGAAGCTCATAAGTTCATTGAGTTCCTGCAATCCGCAGAAGCCCATGAAACATGGATGGCGCTCAAGGGTTTCTTGACACCACACAAGGGTGTGAACCCAGAGGCGTTTGGCGACCCAACCCTCCAGAAGATGAACGACGTGCTTCTTGGTGCGACAACCTTCCGTTTCGACGGATCTGACCTGATGCCGGGCGGTGTTGGTGCCGGGTCGTTCTGGACCGGTATGGTTGACTATGCAGGTGGCAAAGCTGCTGCTGATGTTGCTGGCGAAATTCAGTCCAGCTGGGATGCTTTGAAATAAGTAAACCACTCACGAAGCCCTGGTGGTGATCGGCCATCAGGGCTTTTTTGTACAAGTTTTGTACATTGCCCGTCTTGACCCTTTTTGGGCAAGGCCTCTGCCTGTGGCATCGCCGCTGCGGGAATCCTGACATATAGGGAGGGTACGATGCATCCAGCAATTCTGGGTCTTTTCACCATTGCGATCGGAGTAGGGGGCTGTGTGGCCTATTACTTCAGCTCAAACTGGGTTTTGGACAACGTCCTGTATCCGGCCAAGGGGCCACATGCAGGCCGCAATATCAACCGCGCCAACTTGATCCGGCCCTGGCTGTTTCTGTTCCCCGCGCTTGTCGCCTTGGGTCTCTATCTGGCCTATCCGGTGTTTGAAACGTTGCGCTTGTCTTTGACAGATCGTGATCAGGACGGGGCCTTTGTTGGTCTGGCCAACTACAGACAGATGTTTAGCGAGCCAAAGTTTTGGGAAGCGATGCGCAACAATATGTTGTGGCTGATCGTTGTTCCGGCGATGTCGACGATGTTCGGCCTTTTGGTGGCCCAGCTGACCGACCGGATCAAGTGGGGCAATATCGCGAAATCCCTGATCTTCATGCCAATGGCGATTTCCTTTGTTGGCGCGGCGGTGATTTGGAAGCTTGTCTATGATGCCCGCCCGGATGGCACAGAACAGATTGGGGTGCTCAACGCGCTTTATGTCTGGTTTAGCGGTGGGGCCCCGCAACAATGGCTTACCCTGCCGATTTGGAACAACTTTTTCCTGATGGTGGTATTGATTTGGATCCAAACCGGTTTTGCCATGGTGATCCTATCCGCCGCCCTGCGTGGCATTCCCGAAGAAACCATCGAGGCGGCGATTGTCGATGGGGCCAACCCGATACAGATTTTCTTTAAGATCAAAGTGCCGCAAATCAAGGCGACGATCATGGTGGTTTGGACAACGATCACCTTGGTTGTGCTCAAGGTCTTTGACATCGTGTTTGCGATGACCAATGGGCAATGGGAAACGCAGGTTTTGGCGAATTACATGTACGACAAATTGTTCCGCTCGTTTGACTGGGGGGTCGGGTCGGCCTCGGCGATGATCATCATGTTGCTGGTCACTCCGATCCTGGTTTGGAACGTGCGCAATGCGCGCAAGGAGATGCGTTGATGGATAACATTGCTGGCACCAAAAGTTCGCTCACATGGGCGGTTCATATCTCGGTTGCGGTTCTGGTTGCGCTTTGGCTTTTCCCGACGGTTGGTTTGTTTGTGTCCTCCTTTCGGACGGCGGACCAAATCTCGACCTCGGGGTGGTGGAAGTCCCTGTTTCCCTCCGAACAAAACCTCACCATTCGTAGCGCCGCGCCCGATACACAAGTTCAGGACGGGCCGCTCTTTGTCATCGAGGGCAATCTGTTTGAGGGCAAAGAGGCAGAGATCAGCGTCTGGGGAATTTCATCGCGCGCCATTGCTGATTTTGGCCCCGGAGATACCGCCGAGTTGAAAAAGGGTGGGCGTGTCACCGTGCAAGCCAATGGCGATTATCGCATGGAAAACGAAGAGGAATTTAGCGGAAAGCGGGGCATTCGTATCTTTGTTACCGCCGAAACACCCGCCGAATTCACCACCCAAAACTACCGCAATATGTTGCTTGATCCCAAGAATGTGGACGGCATGGCCAAGGCGTTTTTCAACACGCTGACGGTGACCATCCCGGCCACGATCATCCCAATCGTGGTGGCGGCCTTTGCGGCCTATGCCTTGGCGTGGATGGATTTTCCGGGGCGCGCGCTTTTGATCGCCTGTATCGTGGCGCTGTTGGTCGTGCCTTTGCAATTGGCGTTGATCCCATTGCTGAAATTCCACCTTGGGATCGGGATTGGTAAAGGCTATCTTGGCACCTGGTTTGCCCATACCGGGTTTGGATTACCCTTGGCGATCTACCTGTTGCGCAACTACATGGTTGGTTTGCCAAAGGATATCATCGAAAACGCCCGTGTAGACGGGGCGACGGAATTCCAGATCTTTACCAAGATCATTTTGCCGCTCAGCTTTCCGGCCCTGGCCAGTTTCGCGATTTTTCAATTCCTGTGGACTTGGAACGATCTTTTGGTCGCCAAAGTGTTCTTGATTGACAGCACAGGCCAGACCACGGTCATGACTGCGCAGATTGTCGAGCTTTTGGGAACGCGCGGTGGCAACTGGGAAATTCTGGCCACGGCGGCCTTTGTCTCAATCGCGGTGCCGTTGGCGGTTTTCTTTGCTATGCAGAAATACCTTGTGCGCGGTCTGCTGGCCGGCTCAGTGAAATAGGATGACTATGAACAAGCAAACTCAAATCAAAGCGTCGCCACTGGTCGCAGACAAGGATTGGTGGCGTGGCGCGGTGATTTATCAGATCTATCCGCGTAGCTATCAGGACAGCACCGGTGATGGCATTGGTGACCTAAAGGGCATCACCCGGCGTTTGCCGCATATCGCCTCGCTTGGCGTCGATGCGATCTGGATCTCGCCGTTTTTCAAATCACCCATGAAGGATTTCGGCTATGACGTGTCGGATTACTGTGATGTTGATCCGATGTTTGGCACGCTGGGCGATTTTGATGCGCTGATTGTGCGGGCGCATGAATTGGGCCTGCGGGTGATGATTGATCAGGTGCTTTCGCATAGTTCTGATCAACATCCGTGGTTTCAGGAAAGCCGTGCCAGCCGTGACAACGCCAAGGCCGATTGGTATGTTTGGGCCGATCCCGAACCCGATGGCACGCCGCCCAACAACTGGCTGTCGATCTTTGGCGGATCGGCCTGGCAGTGGGATGCGCGGCGTGAGCAATACTACCTGCATAACTTCTTGACCTCACAGCCGGATTTGAATTTCCACTGTCCTGAGGTTCAAGACGCTTTGTTGCAAACCGTGCGCTTTTGGTTGGATCGTGGCGTGGACGGGTTCCGCCTTGATACGATCAATTTCTATATCCATGACAAGCTGTTGCGCTCAAACCCGCCTTTGCCGCCAGAAGAGCGTGACGACAGCATTGCGCCGCGCGTGAACCCCTATAACCACCAGATGCATCTCTTTTCCAAGAACCAGCCGGAAAACATCGCGTTTCTGGAACGGTTTCGCGCCTTGCTAGATGAATACCCGGCGGCCACGGCCGTGGGGGAGGTTGGCGATGCGCAGCGTGGTCTTGAGATCATGGGCGAATACACAGCGGGCGATAACCGCGTGCATATGTGTTACTCGTTTGAGTTCCTCTCGGGGGATACGCCGACCGCGGGGCGGGTTGTGGATGTGTTGACCAAGGTCGATGGGGCCGCGCCGGATGGCTGGGCCTGTTGGGCGTTTTCCAACCACGATGTGGTGCGCCATGCCAGCCGCTGGTCCTTGGGCGGGGAGGCCCAAAAGGCCTTTGCGACCCTGTTGATGTGCCTGCGCGGCTCGGCGTGTTTGTATCAAGGTGAAGAGTTGGGTCTAGAAGAAGCAGACGTGGCTTTTGAAGACTTGCAAGACCCCTATGGTATTGAATTTTGGCCTGAATTCAAAGGTCGTGATGGATGCCGAACGCCGATGGTATGGGAACAATCCAATGCGTTTGGTGGGTTCTCTGATGCCAAACCATGGTTGCCGGTTGCCAGCGGGCATTTGGCGAAGTCGGTGGCGGACCAGGAAGAAGACCCCGGTGCCTTGTTGCATCATTATCGCCGCGCCGTGGCCCTGCGCCACGCCCATCGCGCCTTGTCCAAAGGGGACTTGAGCGGCTTGTCGGCCTTGGGGACTGTGGTCTCCTTTCTCCGACAGGACGGGGGGGAAGAGATATTCTGTGCCTTTAACCTAAGCGATGATGCCGGGCAGGTCGACCTCCCGGCGGGCAAATGGCAACAGATTGGTGGAGAGCTCAGCGCTGACGTGCCTGAGCAGGGCAAGATTACATTGAAATCATGGCAAGTGGCGTTGGCGCGCCGTGTGCAGACGTAAAGGGAGAGGGCGATGACCGATTTGAAACTGACAGGTGTAGGCAAGACCTATGCCGGCGCGGTTGAAGTGCTCACGGATATCAATCTAGATATCAAACAGGGTGAATTGATCGTTTTTGTTGGCCCGTCGGGCTGTGGGAAATCAACGCTGTTGCGGATGATTGCGGGCCTAGAAAAGATCACCGCCGGGGAGCTGATGATTGATGGCCAGCTGGTCAACGACGTCCCACCCGCGCAACGTGGCATTGCCATGGTGTTCCAGTCCTATGCGCTATATCCGCATATGACCGTGCGGGAAAACATGAGCTTTGCGCTCAAACTGGCGGGACAAACAAAGAGCGAGATTGACGAAGCGGTGAACCGCGCCGCGCATATGTTGCAGCTTGATGAATACCTTGATCGTTTGCCCAAGGCCTTGTCCGGCGGGCAGCGCCAACGGGTGGCCATTGGCCGTTCGATTGTGCGCGATCCCAAGGTGTATTTGTTTGATGAACCGCTCTCAAACCTTGATGCCGCTTTGCGTGTGGCGACACGGATTGAGATTGCCCAGCTCAAGGAGCAAATGCCAGATCGTACGATGATCTATGTGACCCATGATCAGGTTGAGGCAATGACATTGGCCAGCCGCATCGTGGTTTTGGCGAATAAGGGGATTGCGCAGGTTGGCACGCCCCTTGAACTATATGAGCGGCCCAATTCCGAGTTTGTGGCGCAATTCATCGGCTCGCCTGCCATGAATCTGCTGCCGGGCGAAGTCATTGGTACCGGTGCTCAGACCCGTGTACGCTTGGCGGGGGGCGGGGAAACCCTGTCGGACTACCCGACGACGGATGCCGATATGGGGCTCAAGGTCAATGTCGGTGTTCGGCCCGAAGATTTTGTCGCCGCGACCGACGACATGGTGTTTACCGGCCGGGTCAAAATCACCGAAGCCTTGGGCGAGGTGACTTTACTTTACTTTGAACCGGTCGACGGCGCGGAACCGGCCATCGCTAAATTGCCGGGCATCCACAAAGAGATGCGCGGCAAAGAGGTGGCTTTGACCACGACACCGGACAAGGTGCACCTGTTCGCCAATGGTGCATCATTGCTCTATCGCTAAAAGCGAAAAGGGCGGGCCGCCAAGCCCGCCCTTTTTTTGATCCGCCCGTTGTTTTAGGGCAAAACCGTGATCGGAACACGGTGAATGACGGCGCGTTCCTGCGCCAGTTGATAGCGCAGCTCGTATTCCCCCGGTTCATCCGGCATGCGCAGTTTGACCGGTTTGCCGTTTTGAACGCCGTTGCTGTGAAGGCCCCAGACATCGCCACCGATCTCTTTGATCGAAATGAAATCGCCGTCGTTGGCGGGACCCTCCCAAGTGATCATCACCTCTTGCCCGGCTTTGGCGTCTGTTGGCGCTGTGATGCTCACCTCTGTGTCGGTGATGGTGATCGGCACCCGGTAGATCACAGCGCGCTCCTGTGCCAATTGATAGCGAAGCTCATAAGCGCCGGGTTTGTGCGGCATGCGCAGTTTCATGGATGACCCGACATGGGTGCCTTCGGAATTGATCCCCCAGCCATCACCACCGGCTTCTTTGACCGATAGGAAATCCCCCTCGTTGTCCGGCCCGGTCCATGTGAATTCAATCACTTCACCAATTTCGGCGCTTGCGGGCGCGTCGATTGTCACCGCGACATCGACGATGGTGATCGGCTGGCGCAGGATGACCTCACGCTCTTCGGCCAGTTGATAGCGAATTTCATAGTCACCGGGTTCATGCGGCATCCGCAGCTTGAGGGGCGACCCAATATGGGTGCCTTCGGAGTTGATCCCCCAGACATCGCCACCGGTCTCTTTGACCGAGATGAAATCGCCATCATTGTTGGGGCCGGTCCAGATGATCTCAATCACCGCACCAATCTCGGCCTGCTGAGGGAACTCCAACGCCACTTGCGCGGCAACCACATCAATCGGCTGGCGGTGAATGATTTTGCGTTCCTCGGCCAACTGATAGCGGATTTCATATCGGCCGGGTTCGCCGGGCATCCGCAATTTCAGCGGGTTGCCGTCATCAACATTGGCGGAGTTGATCCCCCAAACGTTGCCGTCTGTTTCATGAACGGAAATGAAATCGCCTTTGTTGCCCGGCCCTTGCCACGTCACCTCGATCACCGAGCCTATTTCGGCCTGTTCAGGATGGGCGAGCGCGATTTGTGCCTCTGTAACCTCGATGGGCTGGCGATAGATCACCGCGCGATCTTCGGCCAATTGGTAGCGCAATTCATATTGCCCCGGCTCCCCCGGCATCCGCAATTGCAGCGGGCTTCCCTCTTTGACATTGGCATCGTTGATTGGCCATTGATTGCCGCCCAATTCGTGAACCGAAAGAAAGTCACCTTTGTTGGCTGGACCGGTCCAAGTGACCGGGATCGACGCACCAATTTCGGCTTTGGCGGCGGCGTCAATTGTTACTTCCGAGGGTAGAATCTCAATCGGGGTGCGGGCGATCACCTCGCGGTTCCGCTTGACCTGATACCGCAATTCATACAGGCCGGGTTCGGCCGGCATCCGAAGTTTGAGCGGGTTTCCGTGTTTAACATTGCTGTCGTTGATCGGCCATTGATTGCCGCCAACGTCATGAATAGAAACGAAATCGCCTTTTTCACCGGGGCCATCCCAGCTTACCTCGATGGTCTGTCCCTGAAACGCGGTTTCCGGGCCGGTGACGGTTGCCTCTGGCACAATGACGGGCAGGATCAGAGTAACGGTTTGGGCCTTTTCGAGGACCTCAAAGTCACCGCTGACCTCTTGTTCATCGGCGTCGCGTATGGCGGTTGCGGTGTAGTTTCCCGCGGCAAGCTCAAGCGCAAAAATGCCGGTTCCATCGGCGCTAAACCCATCGGGGCCGGAGATGGACCAGCTCACACCGTTAGACATATCGCCACCATCCACGCCATCCTGGGCGACAAAGCGCGTCTCAACGGGGGCCGGTTCAGGGTCTGGCTCTGGCTCTGGGGCAGGGGCCTCGGCGATGGTGGTCAGGGCATCCGAAAGCTGATCGGCATCATCCGCCGTCACAAATTGCCCGCCTGTTTCATCGGCCAAACACTGCAATTGCCCAAGCGCAGTTGCGTCGTCGGAAACGTCAAATCCCACCACATGAACGGTCAAATCGACGCCGGTTTCTTCGAGCGTTCGGGCCACTTCACACGGATCGGCAACACAGGTTTCGCGCCCATCGGACACCAAAATCACTGTGGCACGTTCTTCGGTATAGCGTAGCTCCTCGGCGGCGGCACGCACGGCGTCACTTAGCGGCGTTTTGCCCTTGGGTTTGATGCCGTTGACCGCCTGCGCAATGGCGCCGCGCGTGTCCGGTCCGGGGCGAACCACCGTTTCGATATCGGCGCAATTGCCTTTTTCGCGATGGCCATACACGGTTAGGCCAAGGTCGGTATCTTTGGGCAACGCCCCAAGCAAATCACCGACAACCTCTTGGGCGATGGTGATTTTTGCCTTGCCGTCGATCTGGCCCCACATCGACCCGGACCCATCCAATACCAGAATGCTAGATGGCCGATCTTGGGCGGCAAGGGGGAGCGCGGCCAGTGACAGCCCAGACACCAAAAGTGAGCGCAAAAGCGACATGAAAAATCTCCGATTAAATCAATTGCCGGGATAAAAGCGGGTGACGAAACGGAACTCAAGGCAGGTTTTCCGCACCTCTCGGGTCAATTCCTGCCGGAAATTGTCAGGGGCACGCGCGTGTTCTCCTTTCGTACTAAAATTTCGATTGGCGAAGCTTGGGCTTTCGCCTATCTGTTAGCGAGGCTTGGCGCGAGGCGCGTGTCAGGGCGCGTAATTGGGGGACGACATGCCAGAGTTGAAACAGATCGAGGTGCGCGGTGCGCGCGAGCACAACCTTAAATCAATTGATGTGGATATTCCGCGTGATCAGCTGGTTGTGATTACCGGTCTGTCCGGATCGGGGAAATCCTCTTTGGCCTTTGATACGATCTATGCCGAAGGGCAGCGGCGCTATGTCGAAAGCCTAAGCGCCTATGCGCGGCAATTCCTTGATATGATGGAGAAACCCGACGTTGATCATATCGCTGGCCTGTCCCCGGCCATCTCGATTGAACAAAAAACAACGTCGAAAAACCCGCGCTCCACCGTTGGTACGGTGACCGAAATTTATGACTATATGCGCTTGCTCTTTGCCCGGGTTGGCACGCCCTATAGCCCCGCCACCGGCCTGCCGATTGAGGCGCAACAAGTACAGGATATGGTCGACCGGGTTATGGGGATGGAAGAGGGCACGCGCGCCTATCTTCTTGCGCCGATTGTGCGCGACCGTAAGGGCGAGTATCGCAAAGAATTTCTCGAGCTGCGCAAATCCGGTTTTCAGCGGGTGAAAGTCGATGGCGAGTTCCATGAGCTTGATGCGCCACCGACGTTGGACAAAAAGTTCCGCCACAATATTGATGTTGTGGTCGACCGGGTTGTGGTGCGCGAGGGCATGGAAACCCGTCTGGCCGATAGTTTCCGCACCGCGTTGGATTTGGCGAGCGGCATTGCCGTTTTGGAAACCGCCCCCAAAGAAGGTGAACCGGATCGCCTTGTTTTTTCAGAGAATTTTGCCTGTCCAGAAAGTGGTTTCACCATTCCAGAGATTGAGCCTCGGCTGTTTTCATTCAACGCGCCCTTTGGTGCCTGTCCGGATTGCGATGGGCTTGGCAAAGAGCTGTTTTTTGACGAGCGGCTGGTGGTTCCGGATGTGACCTTGCAAATCGCGGATGGGGCTTTGGCCCCGTGGCGCAAAGGCAAATCACCGTATTTCTTGCAAACCATTGATGCCATTGCCAAGCACTATGAGTTTGACAAAAAGTCACGGTGGAAGGACCTTCCTGCGCATGTGCAACAGGTGTTTTTGTTCGGCTCAGGGGACGAGGAAATCCAGTTCCGCTATGACGAAGGCGGCCGAGTTTACGAGGTTAAACGGGTGTTCGAAGGGGTGATCCCCAATATGGAACGCCGCTATCGCGAGACCGATAGCAATTGGATTCGCGAAGAGTTTGAGCGTTACCAAAACAACCGCCCCTGTGCGACCTGTGAAGGTTATCGTCTGCGTCCCGAGGCGTTGGCGGTCAAGATTGGGGCCGGGGACGATCTTCGCCATGTTGGCCAAGTTGTTCAAATGTCGATCAAAGACGCGTTCAACTGGTGTACGACGGTTCCCGAGGCTTTGACGGTCCAGAAAAACGAAATTGCCCGCGCCATCCTTAAGGAAATTCGCGAACGGCTTGGGTTTCTCAACAACGTTGGCCTTGAATACCTGACGCTGTCGCGCAACTCTGGGACGCTTTCGGGCGGCGAAAGTCAACGGATCAGACTGGCGAGCCAAATTGGCTCGGGCCTAACCGGGGTTTTGTATGTCTTGGACGAGCCAAGCATCGGCTTGCATCAACGTGACAATACCCGCTTGCTCGACACGCTGAAAAACCTGCGGGACCAAGGCAATACGGTGATCGTCGTTGAACATGACGAAGAGGCGATCCGCGAGGCCGATTATGTTTTTGACATCGGTCCGGGGGCCGGGGTGCATGGCGGGCAAGTGGTCTCGAAGGGTACACCAGATGAAGTCACCAATGATCCGGCGAGCCTAACCGGCCAATACCTATCAGGGACGCGTGAAATCAGCGTCCCGACCAAGCGGCGCAAAGGAAACGGCAAAAAGGTTAAGGTTGTCAAAGCGACGGGCAACAACCTGCGCAATGTGACTGCCGACTTCCCATTGGGCAAGTTCGTCTGCGTCACCGGTGTCTCGGGGGGCGGCAAGTCGACGCTCACCATCGAGACCTTGTTCAAAACCGCGTCGATGGCCTTAAATGGCGCGCGTCAGACGCCAGCGCCTTGCGAGACTATCAAGGGCCTCGAACACCTTGATAAGGTGATCGACATCGACCAACGCCCTATCGGGCGCACACCGCGATCAAACCCGGCGACCTATACGGGCGCTTTCACGCCAATCCGGGATTGGTTCGCCGGTCTTCCGGAGGCGAAGGCACGCGGTTATAAACCAGGGCGCTTCAGCTTCAACGTCAAGGGGGGCCGGTGCGAGGCCTGCCAAGGGGACGGTGTTATCAAGATCGAGATGCATTTCCTGCCCGATGTGTATGTAACTTGTGAGACGTGTCATGGGGCAAGATACAACCGCGAAACCCTTGAGATTCGGTTTAAAGGCAAAAGCATTGCCGACGTTCTTGATATGACGGTCGAAGATGCGCAGGAGTTTTTCAAGGCGGTGCCAACGATCCGGGACAAGATGGATGCGCTGGCGCGTGTTGGCCTTGGCTATATCAAGGTCGGCCAACAGGCCACGACCCTGTCCGGGGGGGAGGCGCAGCGGGTGAAACTCTCGAAAGAGCTGGCCAAGCGGTCGACCGGCCGGACGCTATACATCTTGGATGAACCGACAACCGGATTGCATTTTGAAGATGTTCGCAAGCTTTTGGAAGTGCTGCATGAATTGGTTGATCAAGGCAATACGGTGGTGGTGATTGAACACAATCTTGATGTTGTGAAAACCGCCGACCACATCATTGATATTGGCCCCGAAGGTGGCGATGGCGGCGGCGAAGTGGTTGCCGTTGGTCCGCCTGAAAAGGTCGCTAAAGAACCGCGGTCCCATACCGGTCACTACCTTGCCCCGATGCTTGGGTTGGCGCGTGAGGCAGCAGAATGAGATGATGCTCCGGGCTGCTTTGATACGTCACACAGCCCGGATGAGACGTCATTTTTTCATAGGGCAGGTGTCGAAACCAAAGAGCTTGTAGGCTCCGCAACGACCCGTCAGGCCGGTCAACAGGGGAACGACCCCAATCCACATCCAAACCCCATAGCCCATCAGCGCCCCGACAATCAAAAGGGCCCCGATGATGATCCGAAGGGTTTTATCAATCCCACCAACATTTTTCTC
Organism: Pelagimonas sp.; assembly: GCF_058892305.1. Taxonomy (NCBI): domain Bacteria; kingdom Pseudomonadati; phylum Pseudomonadota; class Alphaproteobacteria; order Rhodobacterales; family Roseobacteraceae; genus Pelagimonas; species Pelagimonas sp. The sequence goes on along the minus strand of NZ_JBZXVN010000031.1, from coordinate 17,870 downwards.
AAACATGCCATATCCTTTCCTGTTGCGTTGCCGCAATCTCTACATTCTGATATTGGAATGTTATTTGATCTGGCGCAATGTGGATACAAAAAAGGGGCCGCGAGGCCCCTTTCTCACAGTCATGTGATGGTGTGTTAGGTGCGTCCGCGCTTTTCAAAACGGGGTAACATGGCGCTGAAATCGCGGCCCTGTCCGTCTTCATTTTCGACAAATTCGGTATAAAGCGCTGTTGCGGCTTGGCCCATTGGTGTGTCGGCGTCTGCTGCTTCGGCGGCCTGTTGAGACAGGCGCAGATCCTTGAGCATAAGCTCGGCCGCAAAGCCGGGGTTGTAGTCATTGTCGGCCGGTGAGGTCGGGCCTACGCCGGGGGCAGGACAATAGGCATTCATCGACCAGCTATAGCCCGATGAGGTGCTGACTACGTCAAACATGGCTTCGCGCGATAGGCCCAATTTGTCAGCCAAAGCAAAGGCTTCGCAGGTGCCGATCATGGTGACGCCAAGGATCATATTGTTACAGATTTTTGCGGCCTGACCATTGCCGGATTCACCGCAATGCACGGCCTTTTGCCCCATGATGTCAAAGAGAGGTTTTGCCGTCGCAAAGGCGGCGTCCGAGCCACCAACCATAAAGGTCAACGTGCCACCAGCCGCGCCACCAATCCCACCCGAAACGGGGGCGTCCAAGGCACCAAGACCGGCCTCATCCGCTTGGGCGGCGACATCGCGCGCGCTTTGGACGTCAACGGTGGAGCAATCGAGCAGTACCGCACCGGGTTTCATCGCAGGGATGACGTCGTTCGCGACGCTGCGTAGGATCGCCCCGTTGGGGAGCATGGTGATGACAACATCTGCGCCCTCTGCGGTGGCGGCGGCGCTTGTGGCGCTGCTGACCCCTTCGGCGGTGGCACCCGCAACGTCAAACCCAACAACCTCATGGCCTTCTTTGGCGAGATTCGCCGCCATTGGGGCACCCATATTGCCCAGACCGATAAATCCGATTTTCATTCCGTCCTCCCTGAAATCCAACGCCTCTTTGCCGAGCGGCATCAGCATCTTGGATACCGCAATTGCGGGCACATCCCCATTGGCAAATTGCCACTTGGGGGATTTGTCTTTGTCGATGATCGCCGCGCGAATACCTTCAAGGAAGTCGCCTTGTTCCATAACCCTGTGGCTGACCCGGTATTCAAGCTCAAGCGCCTTGCGCATGGTCAAAGAGGGGCCGCGCAACCGGTGCAGCATTTCTGTGGTTAAGGCCATGGACAGTGGCGAATTGCGGTTGAGCGCCTTGAGAGCTTTGGTCGCGACCTCACTGTCGCTTGTGTTGAGCATATTGCGGATGTCGCCATAGCTCTCGCCTGCAAACAGGGCGTCAATTTCATGTTGTGCGTCGGCGAGGGGGCTATTCGGTGGTAACTCTGTTTGATTGCGGATGGTGTTGGCGTCGCCGGTTTCGATCAGAGTGGCCTTGATACCGTCCCAAAGGGTCTCTGGTGCATAGAAATCGGCAAACCCGGTATAGATGGCATCGCCCGGGCCCATACGGGTGGCGGTCAGACCGATGTATTCGCCCAAACGCCCCGGTGCACGCGCCAAGAGATAGGTGCCCCCAACATCCGGGATCAACCCGATCCCACATTCCGGCATTGCGATCTTGCTGGTGTCGCCAACAATGCGATAGCCGCCGTGGCAGCCAACACCGACACCGCCGCCCATAGTGAACCCTTGTAGAAAGCTGACCACTGGTTTGGGGTATTCCGCCAGTTTGGCGTTCATGCGGTATTCATCGCGCCAGAACTTGCGCCCGAACTCGTAATTCCCCTCGGTGCCGGTGCGATACATTTCAGCAATGTCGCCCCCGGCACAAAAGGCTTTGGGGCCTTCAGCGTCAATGAGAACAAGGTCGACATCACTGTCCGCGCGCCATTGGTCAATGGCGCGCTCAAGCGCGATGCACATGTCATAAGACAAAGCATTCAACGCTTGCGGCCGGGTCAGTGTGATGCGGCCAGCACGGCCTTCCTTGCGGATATGAATATCGGCCATGGATGGATCCCTATGGTCAGTCTGGGTGGGTACAAAACGCGTGCACGCGTTTTGCAAATTCCGTGCACGGAATTTGGGGCGCAGGTGGTGAGGTCAGCGCGCCAATAGGCTGCGGGCGACGATCAGGCGCATGATTTCATTGGTGCCTTCCAGGATTTGGTGCACCCGCAGGTCACGCACCAGTTTTTCGATCCCATAGTCCGCCAGATAGCCATAGCCACCATGTAGCTGCAGACATTGATCCACCACCTTCGATCCCGCTTCGGTCACGAATTTCTTGGCCATGGCGCAATGTGCCGTTGCATCCGGGGCGTTGGTGTCCAGCTTCCACGCCGCTTGGCGTAGGAACACACGGGCCGCCTGAAGCTCGATCTCCATATCCGCGAGGCGGAATTGGAGCGCTTGGAACTGATCGATGCTTTTGCCAAAGGCTTTGCGCTCGGACATATATTGCAGCGTTGCGTTCAACCCGGCCTGCGCGGCACCAAGAGAACAAGCCGAAATATTCAACCGACCGCCGTCCAGACCCGCCATGGCATATTTGAAACCGCTGCCTTCGTCGCCAACCAGATTATTGATAGAGGTCAAGCAGTTATCGAATTGTACTTCGGCGGTGGGTTGTGATTGCCAGCCCATCTTCTTCTCATTGGCCCCAAAACTGAGCCCTTCGGCCCCGTCTTCGACAACAACGGTTGAAATCCCCTTGGGGCCATCGCCGCCGGTGCGGCACATCACAACATAGGCGTCCGAATAGCCACCACCCGAGATAAAGGCCTTGGACCCGGTTAGACGGTACCCTTCGTTGGTCTTTTCGGCGCGGGTTTTAAGCGCTGCGGCGTCCGAACCGGACCCCGGTTCGGTCAGGCAATAGCTTAGAACCGTTTCCATGGTCATTGCCTTGGGCAGGATGCGAGATTTGATTTCGTCACTGCCGAATTTGTCGATCATCTTGGCGCACATATTGTGGATCGACAAGAATGCCGCAACCGAGGGGCAAGCCATCGACAGCGCCTCAAAAACCAGTGTCGCATCAAGGCGCGTTAGGTCAGACCCACCGCTTTCCTCGGAAACATAAAGCCCGCCAAATCCGAGCGCGGCAATTTCTGGCCAAAGCTCCTTGGGGATGGTGCCTTCGGCTTCCCATTTTTTCGCATTGGGCGCGATATTGTCCTGACCAAATGCATAGGCCATGTCGAAAATTGCGCTTTGTTCTTCGGTGAGAGCAAAATCCATGGGCTCCTCCTTCCGGCATGAATTGAACACTTGTTCATAAGTTGTCGGAACGGGGATGTGATTGCAAGGGCTTTGAGCGCTGCAACCCGCGAAACTGCCATGTTTGCGTCGGACAAATGTCTAGAAATACCTGTTGAGCGACGTGCGGTGAAAACGTCATCAAACGAGGGCCAACCCCCGGACCCCCGAGATGTTTTCGGAAAGAAGAAACGAAAAGGGCGTTATCGTGCCGGGCAGAGCGTCTTTAGAATGGTGTTTTCGACCTTTTCCAACAAAATGGCGTTGTCGAATTTGGCTTCGGCGGTTTTGCGTGCCGCCAATGTCATGGCCGAGCGATCGGGCATGTCAAGAACTTGGCTGATCCGGTTTGAAAACCCATCTTCGTCCCATTCGGGGACCAGCAATCCGTTCACACCATCCTCAACCGCTTCGGGGATGCCGGCGTGATAGGTGGACACGGTGATGCAGCCACAGGCCAGTGCCTCTTGGATGGCGGTGGGAAGGCCTTCGGTATTGCCATCTTTGGCGGTGATGGAATGCTGTAGGAAGGTTTCCGTTATCTGAAGATGTTTGCGGACCTCGTCATGGGGGAGGGCCCCGGTAAAGGTGACTTGATCCACAACGCCAAGATCGGCGGCCATGGTTTTACAGGTCTCTAACAACGGGCCATCACCGATGAACGTCAGATGGGCATCCCGCCCTTGCGCGGCCTTAGCAAAGGCCCGCAACGTGACCTGAGGGGCCTTTTTTTCCACCATGCGACCCACGGCCAAAAAACTTCCGGGGCGTTTTTGCAACGGGGTAAATAGGCGGACGTTGACACCGGAGGGCACCACATGGGCATTGGGATGGGACACGCCGTGTTTGGCGAGGTTGTCCAACAAAAATTGGCTAACGGAAAACATCCCAGCAAGGCGCGGCATCATCAATTTGTAAGAGCGCACCCGTTGCGCCGAGCCAAGCGCGCGGCTGGCATCGGTTCCGCGCCAATAGGTGAAAACGGGGATGCCCATGTCATTGCCGAGTTTGGCCATCACCAAGGCTTGGGTGCCAAATTCGGCCAATATCACGTCGACTTTTTCGGCGCGTAGCCAGGTGATAAGCTGGCGACGATTGGCCCCGAAAGGCAGACGCGAGGTGCCATGGCAAGCGGCCCCGGCCATGGCGGCGAAAGGGGCCAAGAGTTTGTCACCCAAAGACAGGGGCGCGCGCCGGGTAAACAGGGGTTTTCCATAGGGGTCTTGACCGTTGTGGCGACCACAAACAACAACCGTATCGCCGCCAAACATATGTTCGATATGGCGATTGATAAAGGTTTCGCCCATGATGAAATAGTCGGAGGTGACGATAGCCGTGCGCATGTGGGATCCCTTTGGTCGGACGCGGTCTTATCGCTGGCACAGCGCGGCTCTGCAAGGGTGAGAGATCACAGACCGCTGTGAAATTCTTCGATCAGATGTTGCACAACCGCGCGCATGTGGCTGGTGTTGTCGCCGCCCTGTTGCTGTGCGTCATCGAATACCGCACGTTGGCGCACCGAGGAATTGCCATGCTGAACAATCACTGCGGCGGCTTCGATTTCACGTCGACACCCCAAGGCATCCGCATCTTCACCAAGCAGATCAATCAATTCGTCGATCAAAGTCGAAAACGGTGCGATCTGTGCGGCACCAAAGTCAATCAACCCTTCGGATGTGCCATAGCGTTGGGCGCGCCACCGGTTTTCACCGATCAAAAACCGGTCATATATCCGCCACCGTTGGTTTTTCACTCGCAAACGCCAAAGCATCCGCATCAAACATTGGTTGAGGGCGGCCAAGGTTAGGGTGTCTTCCATCCGCGGCTGGACATCCATAATCCGGGTTTCAAGTGTCGGAAAACGCGAAGACGGGCGCAAATCCCACCAGATGCGCGAACTGTCTTCGATGACGCCAAGATCAATCAGGATTTGCACCGAACGTTCGTAATCGCTCCAGCTTTCGAAATGAGGAGGCAGGCCGGTGCGGGGCAGATTGTCGAAAACCGAAATCCGATAGGAGGCAAGCCCGCTATCCCGGCCGTTCCAAAACGGTGAAGAGGTCGACAAAGCCAACAAATGTGGGAGGAAATAGCTCATCTGGCGCATAAGGTCGGCGCGCATTGGGTCATCGCTTAGGCCGATATGGACATGCATCCCGCAAATCAACATCCGCCGCACCACACCGCCCAAATCGCGATCAAGCTCATTATAGCGTTGTTTGTTGGTGTGATGTTGGACCTTCCAATCGGCGAAGGGATGGCATGACGCGGCAATCGGGGCCAGCCCATAGACACCCGCATGTTTGGCAACACCGGCGCGCAATCGACGTAGATCGTCACGAGCATCGGTAATATTTGCGCAGGGTTTTGTGCCAATCTCGATCTGGCATTGAAGGAACTCCGGACTTACCTGATCCTGTAAATCTGCCGCACAGGCGGCCATCAAACCGTCCGGGGCCTCAACCAAAGCGCCGCTTTGTGGATCAACCAATAGGTATTCTTCTTCGATGCCGAGCGTAAATTCCGGTTGTGTCATGCCTTTCCCCCTTGAGATCAGAGTTTGGGCAGTTCTGCCGCCTCGTGCAATAGGGGGGGTGTGATCTCGTTGTTGAGATCGCGCAATCCTGTGGCGGCAATCCCCAACTCGGCCAAAGCCTCTTGTTCGCTACGGGCCACGAGAACGTCGTAGGGAAATTTATCGGTTGCGAGCTGTTGGTACATACGCGACATTCCATAAACAACTTCGGAGAGCGCAATCAAAACGCATCTGTTGCGTTTGACAGTTTGAACACGGTTGGCCGTGTCATTGACGAACCCAGTCATTTCGGAAAATCGCGCATCGACCTCAGTGACACCTGACAGGTCGATGATTTGCTCGTAGCCGTTTTCGAACAGGGGATCAGCCAAATAGGCTTGGGTGATTTCCTTGGCAAGTTTGGGTGAAAAGGCGCCCCCGAAGCTTAGCACAACGAGGCGATATTTGGGGTAGATTGCATAGCTGGCTGGCAAGGGAAATCTCTGTGTGTCTAGATGTTTCAGGCGGTCAAAGAGGGTACCGTCTAATGTATCTAGAGGCCGTTTCAACAGCAAAACCGATGGTCAAACCCGACAATGGGCGGGGGCTTGCCCAAGGACGCAACGTAACCTTTGGAACAGGTTTTAGCATGGGTCCAAGTGCCTAACCCCTAGCCGCAACCTTGGACGTCCGGGCTCGGCAACCGAGGACTTTGGGCCTGTTAGGTCAGCGCGGAAAGTGTCGGCACAGACAGGCCCAGTTTAATCAAGGCCTCGCCTTCGCTTCGCACAATTTCGATCGGGTAGGGCAGGTGGCCTTCGGAAAGCTGTTGATACATGCGGGCCATGCCATAAATCAGATCATTTCCAGCAATTATCAAACATCGTTTCCGACGAATACCTTGCATCTTTGGCGCAACCTTCAGGGCAAGCTGCTGCATTTCTTGATAGCTGGCATCCGTGCCAGTTGCCTTGGATAGGTCGATGATCATGTCATGATCAGGCTCAAATTGCGGATCCTGTAGGTAGGCCGCGATTGTGCTTTGCGCCTCTTTCGGGCTGTAGATGCCCAAGCAGGTCACCACCAGCAAGTTGTGATCTTTGTAGAACCGATAGAAGGATGCCACGAAAAAACCTCGCCGAAGCAATTGTAATAGTTACGTGTTTAAACTCTGGAACCGTAAGACGCAGGGTACGTCTTGCATGTAGAGTAATCCAAAAGCGACGAGGAATGGCAGTTTTTTGGGCCATTCGTTACCCGTGGACGACGCATAACGGTTTTCGCGATCGTCGGTATTATCCGGCAGTTGATTTTGCGCTTCAAACTTATCTCCTAACGGGCCAGTCAGGCCTAGGTCATCGGCATGACAACGCACGCGAGTTTTGGGTGATGGGGGGCGCTTGATGGGAGAAACTCTTGTTCTGCATCTACGCGTGAAAGACACGGGCTGCACCGTGTAAATGATCGCTCTGGGCAATCTCTACGCAGATTTTAAGCTGTCATGGCATTGCTTTTTTGACCGCTTTCGCGCCGCATTGGGAATTTGTGTTGGCAGACTGCGGCAAACCTTGGTCTTCAAGGTCAAGGTAAGCCAATGCACCGTCTCGATTCCCAAACACCTGTGACGTTACATCCCCGGCGACATCGGTGAGGCTGACATAAATTCGCGCCATCCCATATTGAAAGTCACTTGGCGCATAAATTCCACAGCGGACCTTGCTTTGATCGGCAGGATACAAAAAGCGTTCGGCATGACGCATTTGGCGCATTTCCTTGTATCCCATATCGGTGTCAGTCCAGCCAGATAGGTCTAGGAATTCATCCAGACCGGGCCGAAATGTTGGGGCCGCCCTATAGGCGGTTAGATAATCCAGAATGTCGCAGAGATTGACATCGCCCATCAGGCGAACACAGGTCAAATTGCGGTCTTCCAAGATTTCAAATTCTACCGGCACAATGGCCTCCATTGTCTCGGTTCTTCCGGATGGTCGGACAAGCAGCTGCTCCTTAAGATAGGTGCGATTTCAAATGAAACAACCTATGCTTTACGCGCGGATATCTATACATAAGAATACAATCAATAGCGCTAACTATTGGAAAGTACGGTTACATTTGAAACAAACCGCAGTCGGGTCTTGGGCTTTGGATCTTTTCAAACACCCAAATTGAAACAAAAAGGCCCCGCCAAATTGGCGGGACCAAAAAACGTTTTCACCTCAAAAAGAAGTGTGATCAATCCATGGCTTTGAAGTTGAATTCGCCACCTTCTTTGATGCCCGAGAACCAGCGTGATGTTACCGTTTTGGTGCGGGTGTAAAAACGGAACGCGTCAGGTCCGTATTGGTTCAGATCACCAAAGGCCGACTTCTTCCAACCACCAAAGGTGTGATAGGAGAGCGGAACCGGGATCGGGAAGTTGATGCCGACCATGCCAACATTAACCCGGTGCGCAAAGTCACGCGCGGTGTCGCCATCGGCGGTGTAGATCGCGGTGCCGTTGCCATAATCATTGTCCATGATCAGTTGCAGAGCGTCTTCGTAATTGTCGGCGCGTACCTGAGATAGAACCGGGCCAAAGATCTCTTCTTTGTAGATGTCCATCTCGGGTGTCACGTCGTCAAAGTAGGACGGGCCAACAAAGAAGCCGTTTTCATAGCCTTGCAGTTTGAAATTGCGGCCATCAACAACCAGCTTGGCACCTTGCTCGACGCCACTTTCAACCAAACCGTTGATCCGGGCCTGCGATGCGGCGGTGATCACGGGGCCAAAGTCGATGTCGTCACCGGCGGTATAAGGACCAACCTTAAGCGCTTCGATCCGTGGGATCAGCTTTTCGGTTAGGGCGTCGGCGGTTTCCTTGCCAACCGGAACAGCCACCGAAATCGCCATGCAGCGTTCGCCAGCCGCGCCAAAACCAGCCCCAACAAGCGCATCAGCGGCCTTGTCAAGATCGGCGTCGGGCATGATGATCATGTGGTTTTTCGCACCGCCAAAACACTGGGCGCGTTTGCCGTTCGCTGTGGCGCGCGAATAGATGTATTGGGCGATTGGAGTCGAGCCAACAAAACCAACGGCCTGAATGGTTTCGTTGTCCAAAAGCGCGTCAACGGCCTCTTTGTCACCGTTAATGATCTGAAGCGCACCGTCCGGCAGACCGGCTTCTTTGAGCAACTCGCCCAAACGCAGGGCCGTAGAAGGCACACGTTCGGATGGCTTGAGGATCATGGTGTTACCAGCGGCCAGAGCCGGACCCATTTTCCAAAGTGGGATCATCGCAGGGAAGTTGAACGGCGTGATACCCGCAACAACACCCAGCGGCTGGCGCATGGAATGGAGGTCGATGCCGGGGCCGCCCGCATCGGTGAATTCGCCCTTCAACATGTGAGGCGCGCCCATGCAGACTTCGATGACTTCTAAGCCACGCTGAACGTCGCCCTTGGCATCAGGAATTGTTTTACCATGCTCGCGCGATAGCATTTCGGCCAGCTCGTCCATGTGCTCGACGATCAGTGCGCCGAATTTCATCATCACGCGGGCACGTTTCTGGGGGTTGGTTGCGCCCCAAACTTTTTGGACTTCGGCGGCCTTGGCTACGGCGCTGTCGACTTCGGCGGCAGTGGCCAAAGGCACCTGCGCCTGAACTTCGCCGGTGGCGGGGTTCATGACATCGGCAAAACGACCGGATGTTCCGGCGACATGTTCACCGTTAATGTAATGCGTAAGTTCTGGCATGCTATCCTCCTCTGGAATTTGGCCACACAGTAGCCTTGCAATTTTGCCTATAAAAGGCGCAATATGGCAAAAGGGTTTTGCAAAAATGCAAAGGTGGTGCTGTGAGTAGCTGGGACGACATGCGAATCTTTCTTGCGGTGGCACGCGGCGAAAGCCTTTCTGCGGCGGGACGTGACCTTCGGATGGACCCGGCGACGGTGGGGCGCAGGGTCGCACGTCTTGAGCAAGACATGGGCGCGCCGCTCTTTGCCAAATCGCCTCAGGGCTATGGTTTGACCGAGGCCGGAACCCGGCTCATCGAACATGCCGAGGCCGCAGAACAGGCGTTTTCATTGGCGGGGGAGGCGGTGCGCGGCCACTCGGAAGGGCTCTCGGGACAGATCCGAATTGGGGCCCCGGATGGCTGTGCAAACTTCCTTTTGCCGCAAGTTCTTGCCAAGATTTCAGCAGAGAACCCCGACCTCGATTTGCAGATTGTTGCCCTGCCTCGGGTGCTCAACCTGTCGCGTCGCGAAGTGGACATGGCGATCACGGTGTCGGCGCCAACCGCGGGGCGTCTGTTGGTGCAAAAACTCACCGATTACCACCTACATCTTGCCGCAAGTGCCGATTACCTTGCGCAAAACGCCCCCATTGCAACCTTAGCGGACCTGCAAGGTCATCGGATTATCGGCTATATTCCGGATATGATTTTCGACAAAGAACTCGATTATCTCTCGGATCTTGGCATGCAGCGGGTGCCTTTGGCCTCGAACTCGGTTTCGGTTCAATTCAACTGGGTCCGCACCGGGGCAGGGATCGGTGTCGTTCATGATTTTACCATTCCGGTCGCCCCCGATCTGCGTCGCGTTCTCCCCGACAAGGTGACCCTCACCCGGAGTTTTTACCTTGTGCGCCACGCAGATGATCAACGGCTTGAGCGAATGAACCGCTTTGCCGAGGCGCTGGCCTCTGGAATCCGGCGCGAATTGGCGCGGTTGGAAGGTCTCACTTGACAGCAGGCATATCCGCGTTGACGCTGGGTCTACACGGAAAAGGTGCAAGGAGGTTCCACATGCAGGTACAGCAAATTCTCAAGAGCAAGGACGCGGATGTCGTCTTTACGGTCAAGCCCGGCACATCCGTTGCCGATGCGGCCAAGCTATTGGCGGATAAGCGCATTGGTACGGTGGTGATTTCCGAAAACGGCAAAACGGCAGATGGTATTTTGTCGGAACGTGATATTGTCCGCGAGTTGGCGGCGCGTGGGGCGGGGTGCTTGTCGGCCAGCGTCGATGACTACATGACCCGCGATCTTGTCACCTGTACCCGCGCCGAAATGTCGGATGCGGTTTTGGAAAAGATGACGGCCGGTCGGTTCCGTCACATGCCGGTTGTCGAAGAGGGCGAATTGATTGGTTTGATCACCCTAGGTGACGTGGTCAAGGCGCGGTTGTCGCAACTGGCTATGGAAAAAGATGCCCTCGAAGGCATGATCATGGGGCACTAAACCAGCCTAAGTTTTGGGCAATACGCCGCGATGCGGCGTATTCGGACATTTCGCGCTTGCATTCGCGCACGCAATAATGTTGCGTGCGCAGCAATTCGCAACCAGCTTTGGGGGACCCCTCATGCGCATCGGCCTCTATCCCGGAACTTTTGATCCGATCACACATGGTCATATCGACATTATTCGGCGCGGAGCCTCTTTGGTCGATCGTCTCGTGATTGGCGTTGCCATCAATCGCGACAAGGGACCGTTGTTCACCCTCGAAGAGCGTGTGAAGATGATCGAAGAAGAATGTGCCGTTTTGTCTGAACAGACTGGCACTGAAATTGTTGTGCATCCGTTTGAAAACCTGCTGATCAATTGCGCCAAGGATGTTGGCGCGTCGATTATCGTGCGCGGATTGCGAGCGGTGGCCGATTTTGAATACGAATATCAGATGGTTGGCATGAATCGCGCGCTTGATGATAGCGTCGAAACCGTGTTTTTGATGGCCGAAGCACGCCATCAGGCGATTGCCTCGAAATTGGTCAAGGAAATTGCCCGTCTTGATGGCGATGTTTCCAAATTCGTTACGCCACGGGTACTTGAGGCCTTGAACGACAGGTTCAAGTAAGCCATGCGGCGGCGCATGAGACGGCTTTTGTTGACGCTGGGGCTTATCTATTTGGCCTATGCGTCGTTGATGGTTTGGCTGCATCCGCGCTTTATCTACCCATTCTATCCCGATCGCTTTTCGGCGCAGGGGTTTGAAGAAGTCGCAATACCCGTCCAAGGGGCAGAACCTTTGCCGGTTCAAGTGGCGCGTGGCCCCAAAGGGGCACCGACCGTCTTGTATTTCATGGGCAATGTCGGAAGCCTCGAATTGTTTCGCGCCATGTTGGATCACCATCGTCGCGCTGGTCGCAATGTTGTGGCGATGCCCTATCGGGGTGGGGGCGGTGTACCGGGTCACCCGTCTGAAACCATTTTAAAACGAGATGCCTTGGCGGTGTTTGACGCCTTGCCCGATCTGGTGAGTGGCGGCGCAACTATTGTTCAGGGCTATTCCTTGGGAACGGGCCTCGCCGTTTATGTGGCGGCTGAGCGCCAGGTTGACGGAGTGATCCTCGCGGCACCTTATGAAAAAATGTGCCAGTTGATGACGACGGCTGCGTATCTGCCCGCCTGTTTTTTGCCGGGGGTGCAAAAATGGGATAGTGCAGCGCTTGCTGTATCCCTTGATGAGCGGGTTTTGATTTTGCACGGCAATAAGGATGCGTTGATTCCCATGGATCACGGCGTGCGTTTGTCCGGACAGATAAAGAATGCAACCTTTATTAAGATCGACGGGGCAGGACACACGAACCTTTTCGGCACAACACCTTATCTTGATGAAATTGATGCATTTGTTGGGCGCTTCTAAAGCCGTCAAATGAGTGCTGGCTTCGGCTTTAGGCCTTCATTGGTGTGTCCTATTGGGCCGATATGGCCCCAGTAAGGATTTGGTAACCAATAGACGATATTTTTCTTGTATCCAGTATTGCGTGCCCGGGGGGTGCGACGCTCTTATTTAAAGGAGTGAACTATGGATGTATTGATGACCCAACGCCGCCCAATTACGCGGTCAACTCGCTCAACTGCGGTACAATCTGTTGCCGCCAGTGGCACGTCACGGCCGGTTGCGGCAACCTATCCTCCGCCACAAGGGATACAGGCGTGGATGGTTCCCGCGGCACAGGTGAAAACACGCGGTGATGATCCGTCGGGGTCTGCCTCGCCGACACGGGCGGCCTTGGCCTATAAAGCGGCGAAAACGGCGGTCGGCACAAAATAGGGCCGCCCCAAAGGACAGCCCGAAATGGTCGTGTATCAATCAGGCAGAACGCCTGCTTTTTTCGATTAGATCAACTTACCCATGGCGACGGCAGTATCCGCCATGCGGTTGGAGAAGCCCCATTCGTTGTCATACCAAGTCAAGATACGCACCATGGTGCCTTCCATAACTTTGGTTTGATCGGTGGCAAAGATCGACGAATTTGGATCGTGGTTGAAATCCATGCTGACATTCGGACGATCGGTAAAGGCAAGAACACCTTTTAGAGGGCCGTTGGCGGCATCGCGGATCGCGGTGTTGATTTCTTCGATTGTGGTCTCGCGCGCCGCTTCAAAGGTTAGGTCGACTACCGAAACATTGGGCGTTGGAACGCGAATGGCAACACCATCAAGCTTGCCCGCCATTTCCGGCAAAACCAGACCAACGGCCTTGGCGGCACCGGTTGATGTCGGGATCATGTTCATCGCTGCGGCGCGGGCGCGGTACAGGTCCGAGTGCATGGTATCCAGAGTTGGCTGATCACCGGTATAGGAGTGAATGGTGGTCATGAAGCCTTTGACGATGCCGATTTTGTCGTTCAGCACTTTGGCCACAGGGGCAAGGCAGTTGGTGGTGCAGGATGCGTTGGACACAACGGTATCTTCAGCAGTCAAAACGTCATCATTCACGCCGTAAACGATGGTTTTGTCGGCATCCTTACCGGGGGCCGAAATCAAAACACGGCTGGCCCCATTGTCGAGGTGCGCCTGACACTGTTCTTTGGATTTAAAGATGCCGGTGCATTCCAGCACAACATCAACATCCGACCAAGGTAGATCAGCCGGGTTGCGAATAGCGGTGACGCGGATCGGGCCGCGGCCTACGTCGATGGTGTCTTCGGTTGTTTTCACCTCAACCGGGAAACGGCCATGGACGCTGTCGAATTGCAGCAGGTGGGCGTTGGTTTCTACCGGGCCGAGATCGTTAATTGCAACAACTTCGATATCGGTGCGGCCGCTTTCGATGATGGCACGCAGGATGTTACGGCCGATACGGCCAAAACCATTGATAGCTACTTTGACAGTCATGAGGAGCTCCCCCTTATTGGCCAAAATGGCCGGAAATCGGTGTTTGGTTGTGTTACCGCTAACAACCACCAGCGTGCGAAATTGTCAAGACGGGAATGTTCCCGCTAACAGTCACTTTACCACAAAAGGGGAGTGCGGTTTACCGCCAGAAGGCCATCCAATCGAGCAAGACAAACATCTTGCGCGCTAGGAAAAGCGTTGCCTCGCCATCGGCGAGAAATACATCCGAAGCGATAGCACCAACAACGGCCAAGCCGATAATAATGGCAAGCTGATTTGTCATAGCAGGCTCCGCAACTTGTCCCGACCACCGGGCTTGGCCTTGATGCCAGAGCCCGCGCGGCGTGTCACGTCGGTTTTGGAGAACACAGGCTAGCGAGGCATGCGGGCGGCCAAAAAGAACACCGCCGCGATCCCGAGGGAGGCAAAGACATTATAGTTGGCCATCGACAGGCCAAACATCTCCCATGGGATTTCGTCACACCGTACCAAGGGCGCGGCCATAATCTGCTCTAACAGTTGTTCCGGTGTGAGATTACCAACCGGGTTCGAGGTGCAGGTGTCAGGCCCTTCCAAGATTTTGCGTTCAACACCAGAGTGATAAATCGCAATCCCCCCCGATGACAACGCGCCTAACCCGGCCAAAACAGCCATCACACGGGGCATGACAAACAAGCCCAATGCACCAAATACGATGCCGGCGAAATGCCCGTAGCGTTGCCACCAGCACATCGCGCAGGGCGGCATATCGCCAAGGTACTGGAAACCATAGGCCCCCAGGATCAGCCCGGTACAGCCAAGCGTGGCAAGAAGGATCAGATTGCGTCTCATATGTATTTCACCAAAAGGAAGCCGCCGAGCAGAATTGCCACAAACGCGATAAAGACAAGCCCCAAACGCCGTTCGATGAAGTCACGAATGGGTGATCCAAACTGTCGCAGCAATGCCGCTACGATAAAGAAGCGCAAGGCGCGCGCAATGATCGACGTCACGATAAAGGTGCCAAGCGGCATAGCCGTCCAGCCGGACATGATCGTGATGACCTTGTAGGGGAAGGGCGTAACCCCGGCGGTTAGCACTGCCCAGAACCCGACGTTGTTGAATTTTTCGTTGAACTCAGCCATCGAGTCGGCCTTGCCCATCGCCTCAAGGATCGGCTGGCCCAAGCTTTCGTAAAAGAAAAAGCCAATACCATACCCCAGCATTCCGCCCAGAACGCTCGCCAGGGTGGCGACGCCAGCGATCAACCAAGCGCGATGCGGTGCGGCAATGATCATAGGAATCAGAAGGACATCCGGGGGAATTGGAAAGACCGAGCTTTCGACAAAGGCAACAACCGCCAATATCCAAAGCGCGTTGCGGTGTTCGGCCTGGGCCATGGTCCAGTCATATAGGCGGCGCAACATGCTCGAATGCTCCCTGTTTTGCTGGGCAAAAACCATGGGGCGGGGCGGGCGTCAAGTCGTGCTCAAAATTGTTGGCATATATATGTAGGTGTCGCTCATTCCTTGAAGACCGTTCAGGCTCTTGTGTTTGAAGGGGACGATCTGGAGGTGCAAGAAGGTTTGACGCCGCTTTCTATTAGAGAGGCTATGTGACGAAGTGGGGCGCTGCTGAGCTTGGAGTCAGTATGCGGTTTTTCGACGGCAAGGGCTCTGGCGGCTGGTCGCGATCGCTTGTTCAACGAATGTCGCAATTCTGTGCGTTTTGCCTCTTTACCTTGTCGGAACAGGGCGCTAAACGAAGGTCAATGCCCAAGTGGCGGAATGGTAGACGCAGGGGATTCAAAATCCCCCGTCCTAGCGGACGTGCCGGTTCGAGTCCGGCCTTGGGTACCATCGTAATACGCTGGAAACATTAAAGAACCCCGCCTCGAATGAGGTGGGGTTCTTTGTTTCTTGGGGTGTGGGTTTTGACCACTCACACAGGCAGCTCACACCTTCCTGTTTTGTTTTTGTTCTGTTCTTGGGGGTGTGATGCTTCATGTGTCGCGCCGCTTTTGTGCCGAGCGGCTCAAAGTTCGACGGCTTGCCATCGATCGGTAGTATGCCACCATTTCGGCGCTTTGGCCGGTAACCGCTTGAATTTCGGCATCGCTGCACCCAGCTTCGGCCAGCCTCACAATGGCCAGTTTGCGCAATCCGTGAAGGACGTAGGGGCGGGCGTTATCACCCAAAGTAGCGCGCCAGTTTCGAAACGCTTTTTCGATGGCATCATACCCCAACGGCTCGGTCAGGTTTTTGGCTAGAACGAAAGTGCCATGACGAGGCAGGTTGCTTAAGTAGGTGCGCAAGTGGTCGGGGCAGTAGGTTTCAAACTGCTTGCCTTGTTTTTCGTCTGTAACGATCATCCATTCGCCATCAAATTGGTCTCGCCGCATTTTGATGGCGGCGTTTGGTCTTTGGCCAGTTCCGAGAATCAGCTCTGCCGCTGTTTGCACTTTGGTTGGCGCATGTTTCAGCTTTTCGACCATCCACTCAGGCCAGGGCTCGAATTCTTTTTGGCGGCCATACTTTTCGATTCCCTTGGCAGGGTTCTCGCCAAGCGGCCAATCCAGCTTTTCCGCCCCAAAGTTCCAGAGCAAAGAAATGGTTTGTAGGTATTTGTCTGCCTTGCGCGGTGTCACGTGCAAAGCGGCATGCGCCGCGCGAACATGTTGGCGTTGCGTTTTGCGAACGTCCTTGTCCGCGTTTTTGAGCAAGATGGCGTCCATGTCGCGCCGGTAGCTGGCTTTAGTACTGGCCGCGAGATTTGACTGAATGCGGGGATCAGTGCGCCATGCTATCACCAGTTCCTTCCAGCAATACTTCGAAGGTGCAGGCTTTTGCGTTTGGTGGCGACCAGATTCGCATTGCCAAAACAACTCGTCCAGTTTTTGGCTGTCGCCTTGCCAGTCCAATCTTATGGTCTTTTCTTTGCGTCGACCTGCCTCGGTCCAAGTTATGCGGTGGTAAGGGTCCCATACCGAGCGTCGTGGATTCCATTTCCAGAGCAAGCGTGGCTTGGTGATTCTGGGTTTTGGAGGTTTAAAGCTCAAACTCGTCGTCCTCTGGTCTGGCTGCGAAACCGTCGACGATCGCAATCAGATCTGTAACTCGCCAGCGGGTGATTCCTCCGGGTAGTGTGATTGGCTGTGGTAGCGCGCCAGATCGAACAAGCTTGGAGAATTGAGCGATTGGTAAGTCCAGCATTGTTGCGGCGGTTTTTTCAGCGACGGCCAGCAGTTTGGGAGTTTGTTTAGTCAAAACTAATCCTCCGAAGCAGAGATGACGGCCGCGCGTTCGTCCAGGTCGGCGAACCATTTCTTGCGGTAGCGGCGTTTGACATCGACCAGGGTGCGTCGGTCGATCTCGATCGCGCCGGCTTTGACAGCCAGTGCGCGTTTGGATTTGCAGATGTCGAAGTGGGGGTGACCTTGGGGTTGGAACCATTGTCTATTGACGCCGATGGTGTCTGCCATGGTGAGCAATTCGGCCATGCTATCAGCCAGCATGTGACACATGAACATTCGGCCGACGCGGTGCAGCGGTTTGTCGACGTAAACGCTCACATTGGCCACCAGGTGCCAAGGCTGTCGACCCATGCGGCCAGTTTCCAGAAAGCATAGGGCAGGCCGATGGTTGTCAAGGTTGCGCTGCCGATCAAGACAGCCAAAGTGAACAACCCACTGGGGGAAAAGTGAAATCGTGACATTTGGTTTCCTTTGATGTGATCCCCGCGCCTTGCCCAAGGGCCGGGGGCTGCCGCCAAGCAAGAGACCTTTCATGTTGTCATCTCGGGTGCGTGGTGGATCAGGCCGCTGGCCGAGAGGGCGTTGAGGGAATGATCCGAAACGGTCAGCGGTGAACTTTGGAGAATGGCCATTCTTGGCCGCGCTTTTCGGTTTGGTCCTGCAGCCGTTTTGCCTGGGTCCGCGTTCCGAGCCATGAAGAGTGTCTGACGTCATCGCCTATGG